>DASTKF010000131.1:0-14330 GCA_035716065.1 Gaiella sp. | reverse complement strand
ACTCGAGCACCTGCCAGGAGCTTCGGGAGGAGGCCGCGTGAGCACGACCGACTGGATCCTCGTCGCCGTCCAGGGCCTCGTCGTGATCGCGTTCATCGCGCTCGGCGTGCGCTCCGGCGGCATCGGCCTAGGCCTCTGGGGCGGCGTCGGCACGCTCGTCCTCGTCTTCCTCTTCGGTCTCGATCCGGGCGAGCCGCCGATCAGCGCCATCCTGATCATCATCGCGGTCATCTCGGCCGCAGCCGCGATGCAGGCGGCCGGCGGGATCGACTACATGGTGAAGATCGCGAGCAACGCGCTGCGTGCGCGGCCGAAGGCGCTCAACTTCGTGGCGCCCTACATCTCGTACGTGCTCACCATCCTCACCGGCACGAGCAACACGTTCTTCTCGATCATCCCGGTGATCAACGAGGTCGCCTACGCGAACAAGATCCGGCCCGAGCGCGCGCTCGCGAGCTCGACGGTCGCAAACGCCCTGGGCATCACGTCGAGCCCGGTAGCGGCCGCAATGGCGACGCTCCTCCCGCTCGTCGAGGTCTACAACTACGACCTCGTCGACGTGATGCTGATCACGATCCCGGCCAGCATCGTCGGGATCCTCGCGATGTCGATCGTGATGAGCCGCTACGGCAAGGAGCTCGACGACGATCCCGAGTACCAGCGGCGCCTGGCGGCGGGCGAGGTCAAGCCACCCGCCCCGGCGGCGGAGGTCGTCCTGCAGCCGTACGCGAAGCGGAGCGTCGCGATCTTCCTCACGGGCGTCGTCGCGATCTGCGCGTTCGGCTTCTTCGAGGGCATTCGCCCGACGGTCGCCGCCGAGGGCGGCGGCGTCGAGCCGATGTCCGTCACGCCGCTGATCCAGATGATCATGCTGACCGCGGCCGCCCTGATCGTGCTGCTCTGCCACGTCAGCGCCGGCGACATCCCCGGCACGCAGATCTTCAAGTCGGGAATGGTCGCCATGATCGCGCTGTTCGGGATCGCCTGGATGGCCGACACGTTCATCGCCAACAACGAGGACGCGATCGTCCAGGCGCTCGGGAGCATGGCTGAGAGCCTGCCGTTCATGATCGCCGTCGCGATCTTCCTCGTCGCCGCGCTGACCACGAGCCAGTCCGCCGCGACCCGGACGATGGTCCCGCTCGGGCTCGCGCTCGGGATCGGCGCCGGCTACATGATCGCGATGTGGACGGCCGTCGTCGGCGTGCTGCTCCTCCCCGCCAACGGCACACAGATCGCAGCCGCCGAGGCAGACGAGACCGGCACCACGACACTCGGCAAGCGCGTCATCGACCACTCCTTCCAGGTGCCGCTGCAGATCTGCTGGATCGTCACGGCGGTTACGGGGATGGCCGTCGTCTGGCTCTTCTTCGGCGGGCACACGCCGGCCCCACCGACACCAACGACACCGACCCCGTGACGTGAGCGTCCGCGGGGCGGCGTTCCTCGGCATCGGCGCGATGGTCGGTGCCGGCATCTTCGCGCTGCTGGGAGAGGCAGCGGTCGTCGCCGGTTCGGCCGTGTGGCTCTCGTTCCTGCTCGCAGGCGCGGTCGCCGCCCTGCTTGGCTACATGGTGGTGAAGCTCGGGGTGCGCTACCCCTCCTCGGGCGGGCTGTTCGCATACCTGATCCAGGGCTTCGGGAACGGACGCGTGGTCGGGATCGCCTCGTGGCTCGGCTACTTCTCGGCGATCGTGATCGTCTGCTCGATGGTGGCGGTCGCGTTCGGGAGCTATGCGACCGCGCTCTTCGTCGGCGACGACGCGGGCAGCGCCTGGGACAACGTGTTCGCGACGGCGATCGTGCTCGCCATGGTCGGCGTCAACGTCGTCGGCTCGCGCATCGTGGATCGCGCCCAGTCGGTGATCGTCCTCCTGCTCCTCATCGTCTTCGCCGTGTTCATCGCGGTGACCATCTTCGACATCGACTTCGACCTGCTCGCGTTCAGCACGTACCCGAGCGTGTCGACGATCGTCGCGAGCGTGGCGCTGACCTTCTTCGCGTACCTCGGCTTCAGCGTCATCACGTTCGCCTCGGGGGATCTGCGCAACCCCGAGCGGGAGCTGCCGCTGGCGATGTACACGGCACTCGCGGTAACCACGATGCTCTACGTCCTCATCTCGCTCGGGGTCTTCGGAACGCTGACCGTCGCCGAGGCGATCGGATACGGCGAGACCGCGATCGCCGAGGCGGCTCGGCCCGCGCTCGGCGAGGCCGGCTTCGTGATGATGGCGATCGCGGCCCTGCTCGCGACTGCGTCGTCGGTCAACGCCACTCTCTACGCAGCCGGCGGTCTCACCGCGATGCTCGCCGGGGTCGGCCAGTTCCCCCCGATCCTGGGGCGCGAGTCGCGGCTCGGGAAGCACGCAGGTGTCCTCGCGACGGCCGCGATCGTCGTCGTGGTCGCGAACGCGGTCGATCTCTCGGCGATCGCGTCGGTCGGGAGCGCCTGCTCGCTCGTCGTATTTCTCTTGATCGGCCTCACGGCGTTCCGGCTCCGCAGCGCGATCGGTGCGAATACGGCGATCGTGGTCGTCGCGATGGCCGCGACCGCTGTCGTCCTCGTCTTCTTCGCGATCGACACGGCGCGCAACGCGCCGGAGACGTTTGTCGCAATGCTCGCCCTCGGGGCGCTCTCCATCGTCCTCGACATCGCGTGGAAGCGGTCTCGCGGGGAGCCGCCCGCCGGCGCGGCTACGCTGGTCACCTCGACCGCCGAGGGGTAGCCGCAGCGCGTCCGGCGCTCGGCGACATCGATGCCGGCAGTCGAGGAGGTCACGAGGCACGAGGACGACGACGTCCTGCGCTTCCTGGCGACGCTCGGTGGGGCGTTGAGCGCCATCGGCGAGACGGTGGACGCGGTCGAGACGCGGCTCGTCGTGATCGCGCGGTCGTACGGGATGCGCGACGCCAGGTTCAGCGCCTTCCCGACGTTCGTCCTGCTCACGCTCGGCCAGGGCAAGGCCGCGACGATCGAGCCGACGACGCGGCTCTCGGCGACGCCGCGCCTCGACCAGATCGCCGCCGTCCACGAGCTCGCCTCCGAGGCCGCGCGAGGTGCCGTCAGCCCGGCGGCGGGGATCGAGCGGCTCGACGAGATCCGTGCGATGGACAACCGGTTCGGCGAGGGCGCGAGCGTCGTGGGCTACGCCGTGCTCACCGTCGGGCTCGCGCTCGTCCTGCACCCGGCCGCGCGCGACGTCGCTTGCGCCGCGGTGCTCGGCGCCCTCGTCGGCGTCCTGCGGCGGCTCGGTCGCGACCGGCGGACGATCGAGGCGCTGATGCCGTTCATCGCAGCTACATGCGTCGCCGCGATCGTCGCGCTCGCGGTGAAGTACGACGTCACCGACCCGGGCCTGCGGGCGATGATCGCATCGCTCGTCGTCTTCATCCCGGGCGTCGCCCTGACGACGGCGTTCCTCGAGCTCACGGAGGGCCAGATGGTCGCGGGCTCCAGCCGTCTCGTCTGGGGGGCGACGCAGCTCGGGCTGCTCGCATTCGGCATCGTCGCCGGCGTCGGGATCGCGGGCGTCTCCGCGCAGCGGGCGTTCTCGAGCTCGGACGCGCTGCTCGGCTGGTGGGCCCCGTGGCTCGGGGTGCTCGTCTTCGCCGTCGGCGTGACAATCGCCCACTCCGCGCCGCCCGACGCCTTGCCGTCGCTCCTGGCAGTGCTCGCCGCGGCCTGGGCGGGGCAGGTCGTGGGCAACGAGTTGCTCGGCGCCTATGCGAGCGGCTTCACGGGCGCGCTCGTGATGACCGCGGCCGCGTACCTCCTCGCCCGGAGGCCGACGGCAATGCCGGTGTACGCCGTCTTCCTGGCGGGCTTCTGGCTCCTCGTGCCCGGCACGCTGGGCCTGATCGGCCTCACGACGGTGCTCGCCCTCCCCGAGTCCGCGTCGGCGGCGGACGTCTTCGCGATCATCGGCTCGATCGCGGCCGTGGCGCTCGGCGTGCTGGCAGGCGTGGAGCTGCACACCGCGCTCGTCCGGGCGGGAAGCCGCATGCGGCGTGCCGGGCGTGGAAGCTCCTGACGTGACGGCCCCCGTCGCGTCGGGTCGCTCGGTCGCCTACGGCGTCGTCCCACGCGTCGCGATCGCCGTGGTCCTCGTCGGGGTCTTCTGCACCTGGCTCACCGACGGCCCTCTGACCCTCAACGGGACCGAAGGCCCGAACAACGGCTGGCTGTGCGTCCTCCTGGCGGGGCCTGCGTTCCTCTGGGCCACGCGAATGGAGCATGGCTCGCGCGTCGGCGTGGCCGGCGTGCTCGCCTGCTCGCTCGTGATGGGTTGGACGACGGCCGAGAACTGGGTCGACGGGCGACGCGTGCTCGGGGCGGGCGCCTCCTACGGCCTGCTGCTCGTCGTCGCCGCGAGCGCCGTGTTGGCGTCCGCCGCCGTGTTCCGCGGCCTGTCGCTGCTCCGCGATCCGGCCGGCGCACGCTCCCCGGGTCGCGGGCGAGGCGTCGGTGGGGTCGTCCTCCTCGTCCTGGCGCTCGTCTTCGTGGTCGTCTTCCGACAAGTGCTCGGGATCACGCAGAGCCCGAGCTGGCCGCCGCCGGCCGATGCGGTGACGGCAGCCGAAGCAGAGGCCGCGACCGAGGCGTTCGCTGCGCGGGATTCGCCCCGTCCGCACGACGCCGCGCTCGACTTCGCCTGGTCGACGGCCGCGACGATCGAGCCCTGGGTCGAGGGCAGGAACTTCTTCCCGCGCATCTTCGCGGATGTGGAGGCCGCCCGGTCGTCGGTGCACATCCTCATGTTCGGATGGCGCGAGGGCGAGGTCGGGACGAAGATGGCCGAGCTCCTCGAGCGGAAGCTCGCGGGAGGGGTCGAGGTCAGGGTAATCGTCGATGCCTTCGGCTCCCGGCCGAACGGCGCAGCCCGCGAGATGTTCACAGGCCTCGCCGACGCAGGAGCGCAGATCGTCGTGAACGACACCGTCCCGCTCGACCGGGACGGCCTCTACCCGGACGACCGCCGCCTCGACTGGCGCCAGGACGAGGTCGGCCGGGCCGACCACCGCAAGCTGTACGTGATCGACGGAAAGGTCGCCTGGACCGGCGGCGCCGGCATCGAGGACCACTTCGAGAACGGCGGCTTCCACGACGTCATGGTGCGGGTGACCGGCGACGTCGTCCGGCAGGCGCAGGCCGCCTTTCTCACGAGCTTCCGGGGCCACGGGGGCCCGCTGCCGGCCGACCTCGGCCCGTACTTCCCCGCGCCTGCCGATCCCGGCACGACGCCGATCGCGCTGGCGCAGGTGATCCCCGGGGGCTTCGTCGCCGCCTCGCAGGCGATCAGGGAGCAGATCGACGGCGCACGACGGCGGCTCGACGTGATGAATCCGTACCTCACGGATCGCGACATGCTGGAGCGGATCGTCGCGGCCGCCCGCCGCGGCGTCCGAGTGCGACTCGTCGTCTCGGAGACGTCGAACAACGCGCAGGCGAGCGCGGCGCTACGACACCACTACGACGACCTGATCGCAGCAGGTGCAGAGATCTGGGAGCTCCCCGGGACGGTCGTGCACGCCAAGGTGGTCGTCGCCGACGACGTCGTCAGCTTCGGCACCGTCAACCTCGACGCGTGGGCGCTCTACCGCAACTCGGAAATCATGATGATCGCACGGAGCCCCGCCGCGGCGGCGCTGTTCGAGGAGCGGCTCTTCGAGCGGGACATCGCCCGCTCGCACCCCGGAAAGCCCCCGACCGGCACCCGCGCGGAATTCGAGAGCTGGCTCTGGGACAAGCTGACGTACTTCCTCTGACCACGACGCGTGATCGTCGTCCGGGCGACACCGGAGAATCGACCACGTGACGACGGTTGAAAGCTCCTCCGGCCGCGCGAGCGGTGCGATGGTCGTGCTGCTCACGCTCGCGGCGGGGCAGTTCCTGATGACCCTCGACACGTCGGTGATGAACGTGTCGATCGCGACCGTGGCGAAGGACGTCGGCACGACGGTGACGGGGATCCAGGGCGCGATCACGGCCTACACGCTCGTGATGGCCGCCCTGATGATCACCGGCGCAAAGATCGGGGCGATCATCGGCCGCAAGCGCGCGTTTGCGATCGGCTGCGTGATCTACGGCGGCGGCTCGTTCACGACCTCGATCGCGCAGAGCCTTCCGGTCCTGCTGTTCGGCTGGTCGTTCCTCGAGGGCGTCGGCGCGGCGCTGATCCTGCCGGCGATCGTCGCGCTCGTCGCGGGCAACTTCGCGGCCGAGCGGCGTCCCGCCGCGTACGGGCTCGTCGCGGCCGCGGGCGCGATCGCCGTCGCCGTCGGCCCTCTCGTCGGCGGGTTCTGCACGACGTACTTCTCCTGGCGCTGGGTCTTCGCCGGCGAGGTCGTCGTCGTCCTCGCCATCCTGCTGATGACGCGACGGATCGCCGACGCGCCGGTCGAGCAGCGGCCGCGCCTCGACGTGGTCGGTGCCGTGCTCTCCGCTCTAGGCCTCGGCCTGCTCGTCTTCGGCGTCCTGCGGACGAGCGAGTGGGGCTGGATCCAGCCCAAGCCCGACGGGCCCTCCTGGGCCGGCCTGTCACCGACCGTGTGGCTCGTCCTCGCCGGGATGTTCGTGATCTGGATCTTCTTCCGCTGGCAGGAACGGGTGGAAGCCCGGGGCGGCGAGCCGCTCGTCCGCGCGGAGATGCTGCGCAACAAGCAGCTGAACGGTGGCCTCGCGATGTTCTTCTTCCAGTTCCTCGCGCAGGCCGGGCTCTTCTTCGTCGTTCCGCTCTACCTCTCGGTGTGCCTCGGCCTCACGGCGCTCGAGACCGGCGCACGGTTACTCCCGCTGTCGCTGACGCTGCTCGTCGCGGCGCTCGGGGTTCCGCGACTCTTCCCGCACGCTTCCCCCCGGCTCGTCGTGCGCGCGGGCCTCCTGGCGCTCCTGGCCGGGACGGTCGTCCTCCTCGCAGCGCTCGAGCCGGACTCTGGTGCCGAGATCGTGCTCGTACCCATGCTGCTGATCGGCCTCGGGATCGGCGCGCTCGCCTCGCAGCTCGGCGCCATCACGGTGTCCGCCGTCCCGGACGAGCAGAGCCCCGAGGTCGGCGGCATCCAGAACACGATGACGAACCTCGGCGCGTCGATGGGGACGGCGCTCGCGGGGTCGATCATGATCGGCGCCGTCGCCTCGTCGTTCGTCGCCGGCATCCTCGCGAGCCCCGACATTCCCAACCGGGTGAAGGAGCAGGCGCAGGTCGAGCTGGCGGGCGGCGTGCCCTTCGTCTCGGACGCCGACCTCGAGGCGGCGCTCGACGACGCGCACGTGAGCCGGCGGACGACCGACGCGGCGCTCGAGGCCTACGGCGAGGCGCGAATCGACGGCCTCCGGGCCGCGCTCGCGATCCTCGCCTTGCTCGACCTGGTCGCGCTGTTCCTGGCACAGCGCATCCCGACGACGGCGGTCGGGCGGGCCCCGGAGCAAAGCGAGCAGCCGCCTGCCGGCGCGCCCGGCGCACCGGCTTAGGCGCCCCAACCGGCCGAGCATCGGGTGCGTCATGCTGCGCGCTCTCGCGCCTCGCTCACGGTGATCGCGGCCATCGGGCAGGCGAGCGCCGCCTCGAGGGCCTCGGGCGCCTTCGTCACGTCGACACGGGCGACTGCGACCCCGTCCGGTCCGAGCTCGAAGAGCTCCGGGGCGGCGTCGATACATGAGCCGTAGCCGCTACACAGGGAGCGGTCGATCTCGATCCGGTACACGTTGCTTACCTCCTCGGGTCGGGGGAACGAGGATGCGCCAGGCCGTCGCGCCGAGCACCGCTCCTGTCGCGGCGCCGTAGAGCGCGAGCGCCCATGTCTCCCGCGTGTCGCTGCCGGCGGCGAGGCCGTGGACGGTGGCGAGGGCGAACACGGCGTACGTGAGCCAGTGCAGCCGCCGCCAGGCGCGAGCGCCGATCCGCTTGCGCAGGGGGAAGGAGACGTAGACGAGGAGCATGCCCAGGGCGGCGAGCGTCCCGAGTGCGGTCGCAAGCGGGCGGTAGGAGACGAGGCCCGGGACGACGAGCGCGAGCGGTGAGATCTGCACCGTGCTGTCGAGCACGAGTGCCGCCCCATGGATCGCGATCGACCCGAGGCCGAGCAGCGCGACGAACCGATGGAAGTCGGTGATCGCCGCGGGTCGCAGCAGCCGGTCGAACGGCCGCGCCTTGAGCACGAGTCCTGCAAGGACCGATCCAGTCAGGAGCGCGTAGGCGAGGAGCCCGCTGGCGCGTGCGAGGTACCAGAACGACGGGTCGGCCTTCACGAGAGACCCCCGGCGAGCCGGACCTCGCCGCCCGCGCCGACGACGACCGCCGGGATCGCCTTCGCGTCCGCCTCGGCGGCTGCGCGCTCGAGGCTTCCGGCCAGGAAGAGAGACGTGGCGAGCACTTCTGCCTCCGCGGCGCTCGTTGCGGCGACGGTGACCGTGAGCACGTCGCTCGTCGCCGGCTCACCGGTCACCGGGTCGATCAGGTGGTGGCGCTCTTCTCCATCGCGCTGCCAGACGCGGCGGTCGCGCCCACTCGTCGCGATGCCGCCGGCCTCGAGCTCGAGTGTCAACGTCCCGGCAGGCGTCTCGACGCCGACCGGCCAGGCCGCGCCGGCCGCCGAGACGTCCCCGCCGGCGTTGACGAGTGCGGGGCCCGACTCCGAGAGGAAGGCGACCACGCGGTCGGCCGCCCAGCCCTTGGCGATCCCGCCCAGGTCGAGCCGGTAGCCCGGCTCGAGGGCGATTCGCCCGGCGTGGCGGTCGACGGCGACGGCTCCGGCACAACGTGCGCGCGGGGTGTCGACCGGACGCGACGCCGGGTCGAGGAGGTCGAACGGCCTGTCGTAGCCCGCCGCGACGAGCGCGTCGTGGACGGTCGGGTCGAAACGGCCATCGGTGCGCTCGCGTGCGGCGAGGGCGAGCTCGGCGAGCTCGAGGAGCTCCGGCCCGACGTCGAGGGAGCCCGCCGCGTTGAGTCGCGAGAGCTCCGATCCGGGGAGGAAGCGCGAGAGGAGGCTCTCGAGCCGCCGGAGCTCCTCCTCAGCCCCCGCGAGCGGGGCGTTGCTGTCCGCGTCGAGCAGGAGCTCCATCTCCGTCCCCATCGCCCGGAACGAGCGGTGAAGCATCAGGACGTCCTCGTCGTCGTGAGGGGCGGCAGCGTGACGACCCGCACCGTCTGCGGGGCGTTCCGTCGCGCTGCGCCGACCTGTGCGAGGAGCGCGGCGTCCTGATTCAGCCGGCGCTCGAGGCTCGTCAGCGCAGGCGACTGGGCCTGCGCTGACGGCTTCGAGGAGGCCCAGGGCTGAGCCGCGATGCCGAGCCAGCCCAGAAAGAGCGCGAGGATGGAGGCCGCGAGGACGTAGAGGCGCGTGACGTGGTCAGTCATCGCGGCCGCCGGCCTCGTGATGCTCGTCGTCGCCGTGGTCGTCGCCGTGCTCGTCGTCCGCCGCGTGGGTGGCGACCGGCGTCGCCGCGCGCTCGTAGACCGTCCGCGGTCCCGCGGCGGGCCTCTTCCGCAGGTCGGCGAGCTGGCTTCGCAGGGACTTCTCGGCCTTGTCGAGCTGCGCGATGCGGAACGCGATCGCCGGCTGCTCGCCCGTCGACCCACCCGCTGCGCGGCCGAGGTCGACGGTGCGCCCGAGCGCGAGCAGTCCCGCCATCGCGGCGGCGGCGAGCAGGACGACGAGGGGGAAGAGGTGCTTGCGGGGCATCGGGATCCGTCCTTTCGGTTCGATGCCTCGACGGTACGGCGGCGTGCCCCAGGATCGCACCCGGGCTGGGTAAATCATCCCCAGGCCGAGGTAAGGATTCGGGTTTCCACCGAGGCCCGGCGCGGCCGCTGCTGCGACCATCAGGACATGGACATCCTGCTCGTCGAGGACGAGGACGCGATCGCCGCGCCGCTCGCCGAGGGGCTCAGGCGCGAGGGCTTCGACGTCGAGCGCGTCGCGACGGGCAGCGCCGCCCTCGCCGCGCCGCTGCCCGATCTCGTCCTGCTCGACCTGCGTCTGCCCGACATGGACGGCACGGAGGTGTGCCAACGCCTTCGCGCGCGTTCAGAGGTGCCGATCATCGTCGTGACGGCGAAGGGGGAGGAGGTCGACCGCGTCGTCGGTCTCGAGCTCGGGGCGGACGACTACGTCGTGAAGCCGTTCGGCTTCCGCGAGCTGCTCGCGCGGATCCGCGCGGTCCTCCGCCGCACGCAGCGCGGGATGCGGGACTCCAAGCTCGTCGCGGGATCGCTCGAGATCGACGTCCGCGCGCGGCGCGTCGCGCTCGCCGGGCGCGACCTGGAGCTGACACCGAAGGAGTTCGACCTCCTCGCACTGCTCGCCTTCGATCCCGGGGCCGTCGTGAGTCGCGAGCACGTGCTCCGCGAGGTGTGGAAGACGGACTGGTTCGGGCCGACGAAGACCGTCGACGTCCACGTCGCCTCGCTGCGCAAGAAGCTTGGTGACCCACGCTGGATCGAGACGGTGCGCGGCGTCGGCCTCCGGCTCGCGCCGCAGTCGTGAGGCGCCGGCTCCTCTGGAGCTACCTCGCCGTCGCCGTCCTCGTCCTCGCCCTGCTCGAGATCCCGCTCGGGATCTCCTACGCGAACAACGAACGCCAGGATCTCACCCACAAGGTCGAGCGAGACGCTGTCGCGCTGTCCACCCTCGTCGAGGACGCGCTCGAGCACGGCACGATCGTTCCGGCCCGCGTCTCGGGAATCGCGCGGAGCTACACGCAGGACACCGGCGGACGCGTGGTCGTCGTCGATCGAAGCGGCCGTGAGCTCGTCGACTCGGCGCCCACGGGGAGCCGCGACTTCGTGACGCGCCCCGAGATAGCGCGGGCGCTCGCGGGCGAGGTGGCAAGCGGGATCCGCCACTCGCGCACGCTCGGCGTCGACCTCCTCTACGTCGCGGTCCCGGTCGCGTCGAGCGGCGTCGTCCACGGCGCCGTGCGCATCAGCTACCCGACCGCGGCCGTGGACAGCCGTATCCACCGCTACTGGACGCTGCTCGCGATCATCGCCGCCGGCGTCCTCGCCGCCGCGGCCGTGGTCGCGACGGTTCTCTCCCGCTGGATGACCCAGCCGCTCGGGCGCCTCGAGGCGGCGGCGGAGGCGATCGCGGCGGGCGACCTCACGGCGCGCGCGACCGTCGAGGGGCCACCCGAGGTGCGGCGTCTCGCGGAGACGTTCAACACGATGACCGCCGAGCTCGACCAGCTCGTGCACTCACAGGACGTGTTCGTCGCCGATGCCTCGCACCAGCTGCGGACTCCCCTGGCCGCGCTCCGGCTTCGCCTCGAGAACCTCGACCGCGACGTCGTCGGGTCCGGCAAGGACGAGCTCGAAGGGGCGCTCGCGGAGGTCGAGCGGCTTTCGACGCTCGTCAACGGCCTCCTGACGCTCGCGCGGGCCGACCGAGCCCGCAAGGCGACGGAGCAGATCGCCCTGGCGAGCGTCATCGACGAGCGGCTCGCGGCCTGGCACGCGCTCGCCGGAGAGCGCGGCGTAGTCCTGCGGCGCGGGGTGGACGCTGGCGCTGCCGTGCTCGTGACGCCGGGCCGTCTCGAGCAGGTGCTCGACAACCTGCTCGCGAACGCGCTCGACGCGTCACCGGCGGACACCGCGATCACGATCTCGACGACGCTCACGGACGGTTGGATCGAGCTGCACGTGGCGGACGAGGGCCCGGGGCTCGGCGCGGACGAGCGCAGCCGGGCCTTCGACCGCTTCTGGCGTGCGCCGGGACAGGACGGCGAGGGCTCAGGCCTTGGGCTCGCGATCGTCCGGCGGCTCGCGGAGGCCGACGGCGGCTCGGTCGAGCTCCGGCAGGCGCCCGCGGGCGGCCTCGATGCCGTCGTCCGGCTCCGGGGCGTCCCCGCGGCCGACCGCGCGAACGGGCTGCAGACCGTGTCCCGCTGAGTCTGCGCCGTGTCCCGGCCCGAGGCCTTCCGAGCGGTGTCGCGGCTACGCGCCGACCCAGTCGACCGCCTGCGCGCGCTCGGCCGTCGGGAAGACCTGTACCTCGCCGGGGAACATCCAGCCGAACGCCTTCAGCGCGTCGCGGATCCAGCCGCGATCGGTGACGATCGCGATCTTCTCCCACGCGCTCCAATGGCCGATCCCGAGCTTCGCGTCCTCCCATGAGGCCGCAGCGGAGTACCCCTCGAACCCCTCGCCGAGGACGTAGAGGAGACGCACCTTGTCGGAGTGCTGCAGCGCGGCCTGGATGGCCGGCTCGACGACGTTCGCGTAGTCGGCGGCCTCGACGTGCCCGACGGCCTCGATCCCGACGACGCCCTCGGGCAGGTCTGTCAGCAGCTTGATCATCTCGCTCCTCCCTCGTCGGTCTCGCGTCCGACTCTACGCGCGGTTCCCGGTTGCCGAGGCATGTCGAAGCTGTCAGCCTGCTCGCCGAAGTCTCCCAATGGAACAAGGAGAAGGAGCTCACATGACGGCAACACGAAGCGGCTGGCTCACCTACGCGGCGGTGATGATGTTCGTGGCGGCAGGGTTCAGCGCGATCTGGGCGGTCAACCTCTGGTCGGACGCCGCGTGGCTCGCAAACGTCTCGGACGGCGTCCTCGGCGACAAGCACTGGCTCTGGGGATTCGTCGACGCGGGTCTCGTGGTGCTCTTCGCGCTCGCCGGCAAGAGCCTTCTCGAGGGCCGGTCGTTCGGGCGGTGGGTCGCGATCGTGGCCGCGTCGATCGGCTGCCTGCGCTGGTTCTACTGGATGCCGTTCGCGCCGTTCCTCGCGCTGACGATGGTCGCGATGCTGTTCCTCGTGCTGTACGCGGTGCTCGTCACCTGGGAGTGACCTGAGTCGACCCCTGCGGCGGCCGTCCAGGTGGGCCGCCGCGGGCAAGATGCGCCGATGCATCTCGAGGTGCAAGACGGGCTCGTCGAGCTCGGCCTCATCCTGGCCATCGCGACGATGCTCGTCATCGCGCCGGCCCTGCGCGTGCCGTATCCGATCCTGCTGGTCGTGGGCGGGCTCGTTCTCGGGCTCGTCCCGGGGATGCCCGAGTTCGAGCTCCCGCCCGAGCTCGTGTTCTTCGGCGTGCTGCCGCCGCTCCTCTACGGCGCCGCCTTCTTCACGTCGCTCCGCGACCTGCGCGCAAGCGCGCGCCCCATCACCGCGCTCGCGGTCGGACTCGTGGTTGCGACGACGGTCGGCGTGGCCGTCGTCGCCCACGCCTTCGTCGACGGGCTCTCGTGGGCCAGCGCGTTCGTGCTCGGCGCGATCGTCTCGCCGACCGACCCGCTCGCGGCGACCTCGATCGCCCGCCGGCTCGGCGTCCCACGGAAGCTCGTGACGATCGTCGAGGGGGAGAGCCTCGTCAACGACGGAACCGGGCTCGTCGCGTACCGCGTCGCCGTCGTGGCCGTCATCTCGGGGTCGTTCTCGGCGTGGCAGGCCGGCGGTCTGTTCGTCCTCAGTGTCGTCGGCGGTGTCGGCGTGGGCCTGGGGGTCGGCTGGCTCGTGCGGCAGCTCAGGCGCCGCGTCGACAACCCGCCCGCGGAGATCACCATCTCGCTGCTCACCGGCTACCTCGCGTTCATCCCCGCCGAGCTCCTCGGCGTCTCGGCCGTCCTCGCCGCCGTGACGGCCGGCATCTACCTCGGATGGTTCACGCCCGAGCTCACCACTGCGCAGGTGCGCCTCCAGTCCGTGGCCGTATGGGAGATCGTGCAGTACCTCCTGAACGCGCTCCTCTTCGTCCTGGTCGGGCTTCAGCTCCCCGTCGTCGTGGACGCGCTCGGGAGCATCTCGCCCGGCGCGCTGATCGGGTACTCGCTGCTCGTCAGCCTCACGGTCGTCGCCGTGCGCTTCGCGTGGGTGTTCGCCGTCCTGCAGGCGCCGAAGTGGTTCGCGGGCCGGATGTCGAGCTGGCGTGGCGGCGTCTTCCTCTCCTGGGCGGGGATGCGTGGCGCGGTGTCGCTCGCGGCGGCGCTCGCGCTTCCGCTCACCACCGACGCCGGCGAGCCTTTCCCCGGGCGCGACCTCGTCCTCTTCCTGACCTTCGCGGTCATCCTGTTCACGCTCGTCGGGATGGGCCTGACGCTGCCGCTCCTCATCCGCTGGCTCGGGCTCGAGGACGACGGCATCGAGGAGCGGGAGGACGCGGAAGCGCGGATTCGCGGCGCGGAGGCCGCGCTCGCGCGTCTCGAAGAGCTCGTCGGCGAGGACTGGGTGCGCGACGACACGGCCGAACGGGTCCGTGGCGCCTATCGGTTCCGGACGAACCGCTTCCAGGCACGTCTCGACGACGGCGACGACGGCTCGATCGAAAGCCGCTCGCTCGACTACCAGCGGCTGCGGCGCGAGCTGCTCGATGCCGAGCGCGACGCGCTCCT
>DASTKF010000130.1:0-6442 GCA_035716065.1 Gaiella sp. | reverse complement strand
TGATCGTCGAGCAGCGCGACTACCACGTGGTCACCGGGAAGCTGCCGGAGCTCGTGCGGCTGTACGCCGAGGAGGGCATCGCGATCCAGCGCGAGGTGCTCGGCGGGTTCCTCGGGGCGTTCACGACGGACGTCGGCGCGCTCTCGACCTACACGTCGCTCTGGGGCTACGGGAGCCACGCCGAGCGCGAGGCCCGGCGTGCCGCGCTGCAGGCTCGCGACGACTGGCAGCAGTTCCTCGCGCGCATCCAGCCGCTCATCCACACGCAGCAGAACCGCATCCTCATTCCGACGCCGTTCTCGCCGATCGCGTAGAAACCGTTCCGTGGGCACGCTCGAGGGGAAGGTCGCGCTCGTCACGGGCGCGGCCCAGGGGATCGGCAAGGCGATCGCGGACGGCCTCGCGGCAGAGGGCGCGCGGATCGTCGTCGCCGACCTGCAGGGCGCCGAGCGTGCCGCCGAGGCGTATCCCGGCGGTGTCGGGCTCACCGTCGACGTTGCCGAGGAGGCCGAGGTCGAGCGGATGACCGCGGAGACGGTCGAGCGGTGCGGCGGTCTCGACGTCCTCGTCAACAACGCAGGCCTCTACGCCTCGCTGGCGATGCGGCCCTTCACGGAGATCCCGCTGGACGAGTGGCGCCGCGTGATGGACGTCAACGTCGCGTCGATGTTCCTCACCTGCCGCGCGGCCGTGCCGGCGTTCCGCGAGCGTGGTGGAGGGGCCATCGTCAACATCTCGTCCGGGACACCGTTCCGCGGCGTGCCCTTCCTTCTCCACTACGTGACGAGCAAGGGCGCGATCGTCGCCTTCACCCGCGCGCTCGCGAAGGAGCTCGGCCGCGACGGCATCCGCGTGAACTGCGTCGCCCCCGGGTTCACCATGTCGGACGGCGTGAAGGAGCACCCGGAGGTCGTCGAGCAGCTCCGCGACGTCTCGGTCGCGGCGCGCACGATCCAGCGCGACCAGATCCCCGAGGACGTGGTCGGCGCGGTCAGCTACCTCGCGAGCCCGGCCGCGTCGTTCGTCACCGGTCAGACGATCGTCATCGACGGCGGGCAGTACTTCCATTGAGGCTCTCGCTGTACCGCTTCGACACGGGCGTCGAGACGATCGGCGGCAACCGCGTCGTTTACGACCTCGAAGGGGAGACGGCCCGGTTCGGCGCGGCGGCCGTCGAGGGGCCGGCACTCGTCTGGCAGCTCGACCACGACGAGTTCGACGCCGAAGGCGCCCTGCTCTCCCGCTTCGTTCAGCTCGACCCCTACGCGGCCTGGGTCGTGCGCTGCGACCGCATCGA
The DNA here is from genome assembly GCA_035716065.1 of Gaiella sp. Classification (GTDB taxonomy): domain Bacteria; phylum Actinomycetota; class Thermoleophilia; order Gaiellales; family Gaiellaceae; genus Gaiella. Next base: position 5,145 of record DASTKF010000130.1, on the reverse strand, counting down.
CTTCCCGCTGGGAGGGATCGCGCGCCAGCACACGCACCCCGGCCCGGGGATCCGCTACCTGCTCCAGGGTGAGCTCGAGGTGGAGGTCGAGGGCCGCGCGTCGTTCTACGGCGCCGGCGCAGCGTGGTTCGAGGCCGGGCCCGACCCGGTCGTCGCACGCGCGTCGTCGCACCTCGCGACGTCGTTCGTGCGGGCGCTTGTCCTGCCCGCCGAGTGGGCAGGAAAGCGAACGATCCGCTATCTCGACCCGCCCGACGCCGCCGACGTTCCGCAGAAGGCGACGATCCTGCTCGAGCACGCGATCGCCCTCCCGCGGTGAGCCGCACCGGCGGTCGCATCCTCGTCGACCAGCTCGCGCTGCACGGGGCCGACCTCGCGTTCGGCGTGCCGGGGGAGAGCTACATCGACGTGCTCGACGCGCTTTGCGACAGCCCGGTCAGGTACGTCACGTGCCGCCACGAGGGCGGCGCCGCGACGATGGCGGAGGCATACGGGAAGCTGACCGGGGCCCCTGGGATCTGCTTCGTGACGCGCGGGCCGGGCGCCACGCAGGCTTCGGTCGGCGTGCACACGGCGTACCAGGACGGCACGCCGCTTCTCCTCTGCGTCGGGCAGGTGCCACGCCAGGACGCGGAGCGCGAGGCGTTCCAGGAGATCGACTACCGCCGCATGTTCGGCCCGCTCGCGAAGTGGGTCGCACAGGTCGACCAGGTCGAGCGCATCCCCGAGCTGACCGCGCGGGCCTTCCGCGTCGCGACCTCCGGCCGGCCCGGACCGGTGGTGCTCGCGTTGCCCGAGGACGTGCTCGCCGACGTCTCCGACGTGCCGGACGCCTCGCCGTACGCGCCGGCGCAGGCTGCGCCGGGGACGGACGAGTTGGCGGCCGCCCGCGAGCTGCTGGCATCCGCCGAGCGTCCCCTCGCGATCGTCGGTGGCCAGCCCTGGAGCGCGGATGCCGGGGAAGCTCTCGCGGCCTGGTGCGAGGCGAGCGGGATCCCGGTCGCCGCGGCGTGGCGCTGCCAGGACTACGTCGACAACGAGGCCGACTGCTACGCGGGCCATCTCGGTGTCGGCGCCGACCCGGCGCTCCGCGACCGCCTGCGCGACGCGGACGTCCTGCTCGTCGTCGGCGCACGCCTCGGGGACATCGAGACGGCCGGCTTCGCGACCATCGTCCCACCCGGAGTGGGGCGGACGCTGATCCACGTCCATTCCGACCCGGACGAGATCGGCCGGGTCTACGAGCCCGCTCTCGGGATCGTGTCCTCCGGGCCGCGCTTCGCCGAGGCGCTCCGCACGGTCGAGCCGCTCGACCCTGGCGGGCGCAGCGCCACGATGGACGCAGCGCACGCCGCGTGGCGCTCGACGCTCGAGACACGCGCCCTCCCCGGTGCGGTCGAGGCGACCGGCGTGATGTCCGCGCTGCGCGCGCGGCTCGGGCCGGACGCGATCCTGACGAGCGGCGCCGGCAACTTCACCGTCTGGGCGCACCGCTTCTACGTCTTCCGGCGCTACCGCACGCAGCTCGCGCCGCTCTCCGGCGCGATGGGCTACGGGCTTCCCGCCGCCATCGCCGCGAAGCTCGTCCACCCGGACCGGGACGTGGTGTGCCTCGCCGGCGACGGCGACTTTCTGATGACCGCGCAGGAGCTTGCGACCGCGCGCCAGGCGGGCGCGCCCGTGGTCGTGGTCGTGCTCGACAACGGCATGTACGGGACGATCCGCATGCACCAGGAGCGGCGCTTCCCCGGCCGGGTGAGCGGCACCGACCTCCAAAACCCGGACTTCGTCGCCCTCGCCCGCGCGTTCGGCGCGTACGGGGAGCGCGTCGAGCGGACGGCCGACGCTCCCGCCGCGCTCGACCGCGCGCTCGGCGCGGGCACCGCCGCGGTGCTCCACGTCCCGGTCGACCCCGAGGCGCTGACGCCGCGCCAGACCCTGTCCGAGATCCGCTCCGAGGCGCGCTCCTAGAGCGCGCGCCCGGCGACCGGGCACCGTAGGCTTGCTCCACATGACAACCGAGACGCGGAGGATGACCTGATGGCGAAGTCGTACGCGAGCACCGTGATCAACGCGTCCGCGGAGGACGTCTGGGCGCGGATCCGGGACTTCAACGGGCTTGCCACCTGGCACAGCGGGCTCGTCGCGACGAGCGAGATCGAGGACGGCAAGGCGGGGGACGAGGTCGGCGGCATCAGGAGCTTCACGCTCACCGACGGGACGCATCTCCGCGAGAAGCTGCTCGCGCACTCCGACCTCGAGCGCTCGTACACCTACGACTTCCAGAAGACGCCGTTCGACGTCGACAACTACGAGGCGACGATCAGGGTGTCGCCCGTCACCGACGGAGGGACGGCCTTCGTCGAGTGGTGGACGACGTTCGACTGCGACCGCGACAAGCAGGAGCACTGGGTCGGGTTCTTTGCGAGCCAGGTCTTCCAGGGCGGCCTCGACGCGCTCAAGGCCCACTTCGGCGCATAACGGCGTCCCGGACCGTCGGGGAGGGGCCGGTCCAGGAAAATCGACGTCTGTGCAGGTTGTTCTTCCCAAGCGCGCCCGTCGCGCGTACCATTCGTGACTGTGACGAAGCGCGGCCGGCACATCGTTCTGCTCGTGACCGCGACGGTCGCCGTCGCGGCGCTCGTCGCGTCCGCCGCCGTCGCGGTGACGGGTGACGCCGCGCGCGCGTGGGGCATCCAGCTCACCCTGCCCGACGGCTGGTCGAAGGTCGCCCCCGCGGCTGAGGCGAGGACGGATCCGCGGACGATGCTCGTCATCGGGACGGACGGCGTGCGCGCGACGCAGAGCGACTGCCAGGTCTCGTCCTACCGTGTGCCGGCCGATGGCGCGGCCGTCGTCGTGATCGGCTGGAAGACCTCGATCGGGGTGAGCTTCCCTCCGCTCTCGGCGATGAAGCTGCGCCGCGGGACGTTCGACTGCTTCGCGGGTCGCGGCGCGTTCGCCCGCGTCACGCGCGGCGACCGCGACTTCCAGGTGAACGTGCTGGCCGGGGATCGAGCGAGCAACGCCACGATCGAGGACGCTCTCGACGCGGCCCGTTCGCTCGCGCTTGCGTCCCGCTCGTAGGTGCCGCTCCGTCGCGAGTACCGCGTCGCCGGCCAGGCCGAGCCGATCTCGCACTTCACCGACGCCGTCCAGGCGGGCGACCTGCTGTTCGTCAGCGGAGTCGTGCCCGTGGACGAGAGACGTGAGCTCGTCGGCGCGGACGACGTCGTCGCCCAGGCACACGCAGTCTTCGCGAACATGCGCGACGTGCTCGCGGCGGCCGGGTGCACCTTCTCGGACGTGGTCAAGGTCACGGTCTTTCTCACCGACATCGACGACCGTCCGCTCGTGAACCCCGTCCGGCAGGAGGTCTTCGGCTCGTCCCGGCCGGCGTCCACCCTCGTCGAGGTCTCCGCGCTCGTGATCCCCGGGGCGCGGATCGAGGTCGACGCCGTGGCACTCATCCCCTCGTGATGCGCGCCGACGATCGCTGGAACGCCGGCATCACCTGGCTCGACGAGCCGCTCCGCCGCACGGACGACGGGCCGCTCGCCGGTCGCACGCTGCTCGTCAAGGATCTCATCGACACCGCCGGGATCCGGACGACGTACGGCTCGCGGGTGTACGCGGACCACGTCCCCGCGAGAAACGCGACGGTCGTCGAGCGGGTGCTGGACGCGGGGGCGACGGTGCTCGGCAAGGCGAACCTCGTCGAGTTCGCGTGGGGTGTGCTCGGCACGAACCCCTGGTACGGCACCGTGCACAACCCCGCCCGCCCGGGGTCGACGACCGGGGGCTCGTCGAGTGGCAACGCCGCCGCCATCGCGGGCGGCCTGTGCGACCTGGGCATCGGCACGGACACGGGCTGCTCCGTGCGGCTGCCGTCCGCTGCCTGCGAGACCGTCGGGCTCAAGACCCGGCTCGGGAACGTCCCGATAGGCGGCGTCTTTCCCCTCTGCCCGTCCTTCGACACGGTCGGCCCGATGGGCCGAACCGTCTCGGACGTCGCCGCGCTGTGGTCGGTCCTGACCGGTCGCCCGGTTCCGGAGCCGGCCCTCGCGGGGCGTACCGTCGGGGTCCTCCGCAAGGCGCCGAACCTCGCCGACGGGCGTGAGACCGAGTCGAGCGACGCGGCGGAAGCGTGGGTCGGGCAGCTCGAGGCGCTTGGCGCACGGGTCGTCGAGGCGAGCGTGCCCGGGCCGAGCGCCAACGCCTGGCCCGTCTTCGAGCACGAGGCTGCCCGCTCGCACGCCGCCACGTTCCCGAGCAGGGCCGACGAGTACGGCGACGTGATCCGCGCGAAGCTCGCGGCCGCGCAGAAGGTGGACCCAGAGGCCGTTCTCGACGGGTACCGCGCGCTTCTCGCGTGGCGGCAGCTCGAGCCCGAGGTCGACCTGTACGTCAGCCCGTGCGTCGCGATCGAATGGCCGCCGGAGGACGCGCACGAGCCGGATGTGCGCCTCCCGCTCTCGTCATTCCTGCGCTGGGTCAACCTGCTCGGGTGGTCCGCGCTCGCGATCGGAAACCTGCAGCTCGTCGCACCGGACGACGAGACGGTGCTCGCGGCCGGTCTTGCGTGGGAGCTCGGCTGAGGACCACGCTGAACAATCGATAATCGGTGACAGTGTTGCAAAGGCCCTCGGCGAGCCGTTAGGCTCCGCGCGGACGTGGGGCGCCGGCCATCCACACCAACCGCGGCAAACGCCCGCGCCCTTGGCGTGGTGGATATCGGGTGACCGAGCGGCTCCGGCAGACGCCTCGCTCGCAGCTGATACCGCTCGGCATCGCTGCTGCGGCCATCGTCTTCGCCCTGCTCTACGTGGTCGTGATCGCCGACCCGTCGACGGGGGTCGGGGACAGCTGGCGGACGACGAACTTCGGGTCGGCGTTCGACAACCCCGGCGCGTTCGTCTTCACGCTGCTCGACGCGGTCACGTTCGCCGGGCTGCTGTTCATCGTCGCGAGCGGCTTCTCGCTCATCTTCGGGCTCATGCGGGTGGTCAACATGGCCCATGGCTCCTTCTATCTGCTCGGCGGCTACATCGCCTACGAGATCCAGCAGTCGATGACCGGCGAGGGCTTCTCCGTACAGTCCAGCGACGTGAACACGTGGGAGTGGGTGCTGCCGCTGCTCGTGGC
>DASTKF010000129.1:0-7302 GCA_035716065.1 Gaiella sp. | reverse complement strand
GCAGGCGACGATCGCGAGCAGCAGAGGGAAGCTCAACGCGCCGAGCTCGTGGAGGAGCGGGATCGAGGCGAGCAGGGGCGCGCGGATCAGGTCGGAGACGAGCATCGTCCGCCGGGCGCCGTACCGCGCGATCACCGAGCCGGAGGGGATCCCGAGGATCGCGATCGGAAGGAGCTCCACCGCGAGGACGACGCCCATCCTCGTGGCGGATCCCGTGGTCTGGAGGACGAACCACGGCAGCGCGAGGAAGGTCATCTGCGACCCGAGCGACGAGATCACCTCGGCGGAGACGAGCGCGAAGATCGGGCGCTGGCGGAGCGGGCTCCGCGCGTGCGTCAGAGCAGCCACGCACCGTCCTGCTGGACGACCTCGCCGTCGAGCTCGATCCGCGTTCCGGGGATCCGCAGGTCCTTGACGATGTCCCAGTGGATGCGGGACTCGTTCGTCCCGCCGATATCGGGCATGCCGTTGCCGAGCGCGAGGTGCACCGTCCCGTCGATCTTCTCGTCGAACAGCGTGTTCCTCATGTAGCGGGTGATGCCCGGGTTGCAGCCGATGCCGAGCTCGCCGAGGCGCCTCGCCCCGGCGTCGGAGTCGAGCATCTCGACGAGGTAGGCCTCGTTCGTCTCGGCGGAAGCGTCGACGACGGTGCCGCCCTCGAAGCGCAGGCGGATCCCGTTGACCTCGCGGCCGGCGTACACGGCCGGAAACTCCGTGAAGGCGATGACGCCCTCGGCGGAGTCCTCGATCGGGCAGCCGAAGAACTCGCCGCCGGGGATGTTCGCCCCTCCGGCGTCGACCTTCATCGACCGGCCTGCGATCGACAGCCGGATGTCCGTCCCGTCGCCGACGATCCGCACCTCGTCCGCCGCGTCGAAGCGGTCGGCATAGCGCTGCATCCGCTCGCGCTCCGCGTCCCAGTCCTGGAGGCAGGCGGTGTAGAGGAAGTCGGCGAACTCCTCGGTCGAGAGGCCTGCCTCCTGCGCGAGCGCCGGTGTCGGATACTGGCAGCCCACCCACGGAAGCTCGTGGCGAAAGATCCGCTCCATCGCGGGGCGGTACGCGCCCTGGAACGCCGCCATGCGCTCGGCGGAGATGTCCGACGCGTCGCGGGTGTTCTCCGGCGCCTCGACGACGATGAGCGCGTCGCAGCTCTCGAGGACGTGGACCTCGATCGGCGCCGGCACGGCGAGGCGCTCGAGCGACGCGGTGCGGAGCCACGTGCGGGGTGCGAAGTTCCCTCCCAGGGCGACGCGCACGAGCGCGTACGCATCGCGCTCGGCGATGAGGTTGACGATCTCCTCCAGGAGCGGGCGCCCCGGCATCGCTCCCATGACGAGCACCTGCCAGCCGGGCTGCACGCCGACGCACGTGTCGACGAGAAGCTCGGCGAGTTGACGATCTCTGGCATCAGGCATGGCGGGGAATATAAAACGTACGTACTGTTTTGTAAAGTACTGCGCGTGCCGAAGCTGAACGACACCGAGAAGGAGGCACGGAGGCGCCGCGTTCTCGAGGGCGCGCGCCGCTGTTTCGCGCGGTACGGCTACGACGGCGCGACCGTCGTCCGTCTCGAGCGGGAGATCGGGCTCTCACGTGGCGCGATCTTCAACTGGTTTCCCTCCAAGCAGGAGCTCTTCCTCGCCCTCGCCACCGAGGACAACACGCGCCTGCACGCGCTCTTCGCCGAGGAAGGCTTCGACGCGCTGCTCGAGGCGGTGACGGAGGACGAGCCGGACTGGCTCGCCGTCTACCTCGAGTTCGGCCGGCTCCTGAAGGCGGACGCCTCCCTGCGGGAGCGCTGGCTCGCGATCGCTCCTCTCGAGGCGCGCGAGCGGAGCCGCGCGCGGATCGAGACCGGCCAGGCGGCGGGCGACCTGCGCACCGACATGTCGGCCGACGAGCTCGGCCAGTTCCTCGGCGTGGTGATCGACGGGATCGTGTCGCAGCGCGCGCTCGGCTTCGAGCCGCCGGCGAGCGACCTCGTGCGGCGCCTCGTCACCGACGCGATCGGAGCAAGGAACCAGGAGGGGCGAGGCTGAAGCAACGCCCAGCTCGTCCCTCCGGTCACGCGCCGGACAGCTCGTCGCCGTACGCGTCGGCGTAGACCTTCTCCGCGTCGAGCACGCGTTTCACATAGGTCCGCGTCTCCGGGAACTGGATCCCGACACCCCGGCGGCGCCAGGCGTCGACGTTCCCCTGGCCGGCGTGATACGCGGCGAGCGCCGTGGGCACGTCGTCGTCGTAGCGGTCGAGGAGGTGCCGGAGGTACCACGAGCCGTAGCGGATGTTGATCTCGGGATCGAGCAGGTCGCTCGGGACGAATCCGTTCCCCCCCGTCCGTGCCGCGATCCCCTGCGCGGTGTCGGGCAGGAGCTGCATCAGGCCAACGGCCCCTGCCTGCGAGCGTGCGGACGCGTCGAACTTGCTCTCGGAGTAGATGACGGCGGCAAGCAGGGCGGGCGGCAAGTCGTAGTTCCGCGCGTGCGTCTGGACGATCGCCTCGTAGCGAAGCGGGTAGCGGACGCGCTGGTACCACTCCGGCTGCGACGTCAGGATCCAGGCGGCGACCCCGGCTACCGCCGCCGCGGCCAGCAGCGCGACCAACCCGACGCGCTTCACGCCGGTGTCGACGCCTCCTCCGCGAGCTCCGCCATCACTTCGCCGACCCAGGCGTGGAGATCCTCGAACGAGCCGGTGTTGACGTAGTGGAAGTCGGCGCGGCGGACCTTCTCGCGGTCGGGAAGGAGACGGGCGTCGCGGTCGTCCTGCACGACGCGCCGGCGCTGCTCGCGCAGCGCGGTCGGCGCCGTGATCACCACGACCTTGTCGAACCGCTCCTCCGCCCCCACCTCGTAGAGCAGCGGCACCTCGGTGACACAGACGCGAGGCGGGCTGTCGAGCGCGGCGAGCTGCTCGCGCCAGGTGAGGTACTCGCGCGAGACGATCGGGTGGAGCAAGGCTTCGAGCCAGTCGAGCTGCTCGCGATCGCCGAAGACCGCCTGCGCGATCCGGCCGCGGTCGGGGCGGCCGTCCTCACCGAGCATCCCCTCTCCCAGGCGCGCGACGATCGCGTCGCGGACCTCGTCGTCGGCCGCGAGCAGATGGTGGACGATCTCGTCGCTCGAGACGGTCGCGGCGCCGTGCGACCGGAATGCCTCGAGTGCGGTGGACTTTCCGGCGCCGATTCCCCCTGTGATCGCGACCGCGATCGGGCGGCGCACTAGCTCTTGGCCGAGTCGGCCTCGGGCTCGGGCTCGGCTTCGCGCGCTGCCTCGGCGACGACCTCGATGTCCGCCGCGGCAGTGGGCTCGTCGGCGGCCGGAGCTTCGGCTTCGACCTCGGCCTCAGGCTCGGTCTCGGTCTCGACCGGAGCTTCGGCTTCGACCTCGGCTTCGGCTTCGACCTCGACTTCGGCTTCTGCCTCGGCTTCGGGCTCCGCCTCGGCTTCGGGCTCCGCCTCGGCCTCGGGCTCGATCGTCTCTTCGGCCTCCTCGACCGTGAGCGATCCCTCGACGACCTCGTCCTCGGCGCCCGCCACGACCTCGGCGTCCACGGCGGCGGCGCCGCTCGTGGGGAAGGCCTCCTCGGAGAGGCGCAGGTCGGGCATCGAGTGCACCGACTCGCCGCCGTCGGCTCGGGGAACCGGCACGGCGCCTTCCTCCACGCGCTTCAGCGAGAGCGAGAGCCGGCGGCGGTCGCCGTCGATCTCGAGGATAAGCACGTTGACCGGATCTCCCTGCGACACGACCTCGCGCGGGTTCTCGACGTGGTGGTTCGCGAGCTCGGAGATGTGGACGAGCCCCTCGACGCCGGGGAGGATCTCGACGAAGGCGCCGAAGGTGACGACCTTCGTGACGCGGCCCTCGACGACGTCTCCCTCGCCGTAGTGGTCGAGCACCTGCTGCCAGGGGTCGGACTGCGTCTGCTTGAGGCCGAGCGAGATCCGCTGGCGCTCCCGGTCGATGTCGAGCACCTTGACGTTCACCGTCTGGCCGATCTCGAGCACCTCCGACGGATGGTTGACGTGCGACCACGAGAGCTCGGAGATGTGGATCAGGCCGTCCATGCCCTCGAGGTCGACGAACGCGCCGAAGTCGACGATGTTGGAGATGGTGCCCTCGACGACGTCGCCCGGGTTGAGCCGGTCGAGGATCGCCTGGCGCATCTCCTTGCGCTCGTCCTCGAGGACCGCGCGGCGCGAGAGGACGACGTTGTTCCGCGAGCGGTTGAGCTCGATCACCTTGCAGCGGAGCTCCTTGCCGAGGAACTCGTCGAGGTCCTGCACGCGGCGGATGTCGACGAGCGACGCCGGGAGGAAGCCGCGGACGCCGAGATCGAGGATCAGGCCGCCCTTGACGACCTCGATCACGCGGCCGTTGACCGGCTCGCCGCTCTCGGCCGCGCCCTCGATCGCCTTCCAGGCGAGCTCGAAGCGCGCGCGCTTCTTCGAGAGGAGCAGGCGCCCCTCCGCGTCCTCCTTCGTCATCACGAGCGCGTCGATCTCGTCGCCGACCGACACCTCGTCGGCCGGGTTCACGTTCCGGCGGATCGAGAGCTCGGCGACGGGGATGACGCCCTCGGACTTGTAGCCGATGTCGACCAGCACCTCGTCCTTGTCGACACGCACCACCGTGCCGTGGACCACCTCCCCTTCGTTGATCGTCGGGAAAGTGCCCTCGTAGTCGGGGATCAGCTCCCCGTCAGGGCCGGTCGTCCAGACGCCGGCTTCGGGTTGGGTGGGTGTCTCGAGTGTGTGGTTGCTCATCGGAGCGCGGAGTATAGCGGGGCATTCGACGCGCGAATGTCCTAGAAATCCTGCATGCGCGTTACCTTGATTCGCAACGCCACGGTCATCCTGGAGCTCTCCGGACGGCGAATTCTGGTCGATCCGATGCTCGATCCCGCCCGTGCGCGGCCGCCGATCGAAAACACGGCGAATCCGGTGAACAACCCGACGGTCGAGCTTCCAGTTCCCGTCGAGGAGGTCTTGCGGGGGGTCGACGCGGTGCTCGTGACGCATCGACATCGCGACCACTTCGACGGGACGGCGGAGCGGCTGCTCCCGCGCGACGTGCCGACGTTCTGCCAGCCGGACGACGCATCCGCGCTCTACGACCTCGGGCTCGACGTGCGCCCGGTGGGCGACACGCTCGACTGGAAGGGCCTTGGCATCCGGCGCGTGCCGGGCCGTCACGGCTCGGGCGAGGTCGGGGAGGCGCTCGGGCCGGTCAGCGGCTTCGTCCTCGACGACCTCTACCTCGCGGGCGACACGGTCTGGTACGAGGACGTCGAGGCGACGATCGATCGCTACCGTCCGCGCGTCGCGATCGTCAACGCGGGTGGCGCCTCGTTCCTCGAAGGCGGGTTGATCGTGATGGGGATCGACGACGTGCGGGAGGTCGCCTCACGCATACCGGTCGTCGTCTGCGTTCACATGGAGTCGCTCAACCACTGCCACCTGTCGCGCGCCGACCTCGCGGCCGCCGTCCCGGGGGTCGTGATCCCCCAGGACGGCGAGACCGTCAGCCTGTAAGCGGGTGGTCCGGAACCTGTGTGGGGGACAGACCGAAGTCTGTCCCCCACGCTGTCTGCCTTCTACGGGCCGACGATCCGGCCTTCGACCACCGGCGCCACGGGCGAGTTTGCACCGATGTAGTCGATCGTGACGTCGAGCAGCGCGTCGCCCGGCTGCAGGACGTCCGTGCCCTGGGTGAAGACCGTGTAGCCGTCGCCACCCGTGTACATGAAGTCGTTCGTGACGAACCGAACGGGGTCGGACGGCCCGATCGGCGTCGCCGGCCCCGAGATTCCCTGCGGGGTCTTCCACATGCCGGTCACGACCGGCGCCGTCCCGTTGCAGCCGAAGGTGACCTTCAGGCCCGAGACCTGCGGGAACCGGCCGGTGCCTCCGGCGAAGCCCGGCTCGCAGAAGGGCGTGAACCCGTTCACGAAGGCCTGACGGAGCTGGTCGCCCGTCAGGGTGAGGATCGTCGTGCGGTTGCCGAACGGCAGCACGGCGAACACCTCGCCCCACGTGATCTCACCAGGCTGCTCGCCTGCCGACGGCGGCGTCATTCGGAGGTCCTGGCGGAGCCCACCGGAGTTCGTGTACGCGGCATCGACGCCCGGGTACTTCGCCCGCATGGCGTCGGCGACGAGGTTCCCCATCGCGGACTCGAACAGACGCGTGGGCGCCCGCAGGATGTCCACCGACTGCGTCCCGATCACCTTGTTGCGGAGCACCGCCGTCTTGGCGTTCGCGTCGTCCACGATCGCCTGCACGTCCGATCGTGCAGAGACGCCGAGGTTCTTCGCGACGCGGGTTGCGCCGCCGGCCCACTGCACGTCCCCGCCCTGGACCATCAGCTGGAGGACCGAGTAGCTCGTCCCCGCGTTGATGCCCTCGACGATGAGGATGTTCCCGCGCATCAGGTTCGAGATGCGATGGGTGTGGCCGACGATCATCGCGTCGACGGTCGTGTCGGCCAGAGCGTCGGCGATCCCCAGGATCGGCCCCACCCAGGGGGCGCCGACGAAGTTGCCGACGGTGTTCTCACCCGTGTTGGTTCCCTGGTGGATGACCACGACCTGGACACGCACACCGTCCGCGCGGAGGCGCTCCGACTCGGCCTTGATCCTCGACGCCTCGTCGAGGAACTCGAGACCCGCCGTCGCGCCCGCGGAGACGAGCTCCGGCGTGTTCTTGAGCTCGGCGCCGATCACGCCGACCTTGACGCCGTCGATGGTGAACACCTTCGAGGGCGTCACCCACGAGGGCGCCTTGCCGGTTGCCTTCTCGACGATGTTCGTCGCCAGGAACGGGAACTTCGCCCGCGCCTGGTGCCGGAGCAGCCGCTCGACGCCGTAGTCGAACTCGTGGTTGCCGTACGACGTCGCGTCGAGGCCCCACGCGTTCTCGATGTCGATCGCCGGCATGTCCTCGAGCAGGGCCGAGTTCGGCGGCGAGGCGCCGACGTTGTCGCCCGCCGCCAGCAGGAGGCCTGGCTTCGGCAGCGCGGCGAAGTCCTCGTCGAACATCGTCGCGAGGAACGCGCCACCGCCGACGCTCTGCGCGAGGCTGTCGGACAGCGTGTTCGACAGCGTCGTGGGCTCGAGCTGGCCGTGGAAGTCGTTCAGCCCGATGATCGAGAGCGGCTTGTAGGCGTTCCCGCCCTTGACGACGTCGAGCAGAACCCGTCCCTGGCTCTGCTGCGGCTCGGCGATCCCGAGCATGAACGCGAGCGTCGGCGCCAGGTCGATCGTCCGTGCCGAGACCTCGCCCTTCGCGATCCCCTCGCC
>DASTKF010000128.1:0-9219 GCA_035716065.1 Gaiella sp. | reverse complement strand
AACCTCTTCGCGTTGCCGTCGTCGGCGCCGGGCCCGCCGGGTTCTATGCGGCCGGCGCGCTGCTCGCCAGCGAGGATCCCGTCGTCGAGGTCGACCTCGTCGACCGGCTGCCGACCCCGTGGGGGCTCGTGCGCCTCGGCGTCGCGCCCGACCACCCGAACATCAAGGCGGTCTCGCGCGCGTTCGAGAGAATCGCCACCCACCCCGGGTTCCGGTTCCTCGGCAACGTCGAGATGGGCCGTGACGTCACCCACGCCGAGCTTGCGCATCTCTACGGGGCCGTCGTCTATGCGTTCGGCGCACAAACGGACCGGCGGCTCGCGATTCCGGGTGAGGACCTGCCCGGCTCATGGCCCGCGACGGCATTCGTCGCCTGGTACAACGGCCACCCCGACTTCCAGGATCTCGAGTTCGACCTCTCGCACGAGCGCGCGGTGGTGATCGGGAACGGCAACGTCGCGCTCGACGTCGCGCGCATGCTCGCGTTGACGCCGGAGGAGCTCCAGCCGACCGACACGACGGACGAGGCGATCGACGCGATCAACGCTGCGGGCGTCCGGGAGATCGTCGTCGTGGGCCGGCGCGGCCCGGTCCAGGCCGCATGGACGCCGGTCGAGGTGGGCGAACTGGGTGAGCTCGCCGGCGCCGACATCCTCGTCGATCCGGCCGAGCTCGAGCTCGACCCGGCGAGCGAGGCCGAGCTCGAGGCGGCGCCGCCGACCGTGAAGCGGAACGTCGAGCATCTTCGCTCGTACGCCGCTCGCGCACCCGAGGGGAAGGCGCGCGCGATCCGGCTCCGGTTCCTCCGGTCGCCGGTCGCCATCCTCGGCGAGGAGAGGGTGGAAGCGGTCGAGCTCGTCCGCAACGAGCTGGTGTGGAACGGGCACGTTCCCGGCGCCGCGCCGACGAACGACCGCGAGGTGATCGAGTGCGGGATCGTGTTCCGCAGCGTCGGCTACCGCGGCATCCCGCTGCCGGACCTCCCCTTCGACGAGGGCTCGTGCACGCTGCCGAACGACGGGGGCCGCGTGCGCGACGCGGACGGCGCCCTCGTGCCTGGGACGTACTGCGCGGGATGGATCAAGCGCGGCCCCACCGGGGTGATCGGGACGAACAAGAAGGACGCAACCGAGACCGTCGAGCTCCTGCTCGAGGACGCGCGCGGCGGCAGGCTCGGTCGCGGCGAGCCGGCGGCGGCGATGGACGCGCTCCTGGAGGAGCGAGGCGTCGGGGTCGTCACCCAGACGGGCTGGCAGGCGATCGATGCCGCCGAGCGCGCTGCGGGCGAGCCGCAGGGCCGCCCGCGGGTGAAGCTCGCGGAGTGGGACGCGCTGCTCGATCGGGGTCTGGCGCCGCCAGGTGCCTGACCCCAGTGGGCGAGAGCGGCGAGACATCGCTGGGGACACAGGCGCCTGCCGGTGCCAGACCACTCGGGCTAGACTCGTGACGTGAGCGGGACGGCCGAGCAGCAGGAGCTTTGGGGCGGCGAGACCGCCAAGGCCGTCGCGAACTTCCCCGTCTCAGGCGAGCCGATTCCCGTCGCGGTCGCCCACTGGCTCGGCCGGATCAAGGCCGCCGCCGCACGCGCGAACGCCGACCTCGGCCTCCTCGACTCCGACCTCGCGCACCGCATCGCCGCCGCGGGCGACCGCATCGCCGCCGGCGAGCTCGACGACCAGTTCCCGATCGACGTCTTCCAGACCGGCTCCGGCACGAGCTCGAACATGAACGCCAACGAGGTCATCGCGACGCTCGCGGGCGACGACGTCCACCCGAACGACCACGTCAACATGGGCCAGTCGTCGAACGACGTGTTCCCGTCCGCCGTGCACCTCGCGGCGCTCGACCGGGCCGTGAACGAGCTGCTGCCGGCGCTCGAGCAGCTCGCGCACGCGCTCGAGGGCAAGGCGAAGGAGTTCGACGGGATCGTCAAGTCCGGACGGACGCACCTGATGGACGCCGTGCCCGTGACGCTCGGGCAGGAGTTCGCCGGGTACGGCGCTCAGGTGCGGCAGGGCATTGCGCGTCTCGAGGACGCCCTTCCTCGGCTGGGCCAGATCCCGCTCGGCGGCACCGCCACCGGAACCGGCCTCAACACGCACCCCGAGTTCGCCGAGAAGGTGCGCGCGCTGCTCCACGCCGACACCGGCCTGCCGGTCTCGCCTCCTGCAGATCCGTTCGAGTCGCAGGCCGCCCGCGACGGCCTCGTCGAGGCGTCCGGCGCGCTCAAGGTCGTCGCCGTGTCGCTGACGAAGATCGCCAACGATCTGCGGCTGATGGGCTCCGGCCCGCGCGCCGGGCTCGCCGAGCTCTTCCTCCCGGAGCTGCAGAAGGGCTCGTCGATCATGCCCGGGAAGGTCAACCCGGTGATCCCCGAGGTCGTCACCCAGGTCGCGGCCCAGGTGATCGGCAACGACACCGCGATCACGATCGGCGGGATGAACGGCCACTTCGAGCTGAACGTCTACGTGCCGCTGATCGCCCGAAACCTGCTCCAGTCGATCGGCCTGCTCTCGAGCGCGTCCCGTCTCCTCGCCGACAAGTGCGTCAGCGGCATCGAGGCGAACCGTGAGCGAAACGAGCAGTACGCGGAAGGCACGCTGAGCGCCGCAACCGCGCTGAACCCGTTCATCGGGTACGACAAGGCGTCCGAGATCGTCAAGGAAGCAGCGTCGTCGGGCCGCTCGCTGCGAGAGGTCGCACGCGAGGCAGGCGTGGAGGAAAGCGTCCTCGACGAGGCGCTCGACTACCACGCGATGGCCAAGCCGCACGGCTGAACGCCTCGCCGCTCGACGCCGATCTGACATTCCACCGATCGAGGGAAATCACGTTTCCCTATTGCGCTTCGTCGCGGCCCGTCGGTAGGGTCTCGCCGCGCGGCGCCGTACGCCGCGATAGAGGGTCACCATCCACAAGGGGAGAAACATGAGGAAGAGGTTCCTCGCGCTCCTGACCGGAGCGCTCGTTCTCGTCCTGTCCGTCGGGGTCGGCCTGTCGGTCGCCGGTACGACGGCGAGCGGAGCCGATCCTGCCAGCTTCGGCGGGACCGACAACCTTTCGCACCCGCTGGGCGAGAAGCAGGAAGCGCTGAGGCAGGTCGCGCTTCAAAAGGTCGCCAAGGGTGAGATCCCGAAGGGCACCAAGGTCGGGAAGGTCGCCAAGGGCCAGTACGTCGAGCTCGCCCGCGAGGGTGAGGACTCGATCTTCACGGTGCTCGGCCAATTCGGGAACCAGATCAACACCACGTACGGTGGGGCCGCGGGGCCGGTGCGCAACCAGATCCCCCAGCCCGACCGGTCGACCGACAACACGACGATCTGGGCGCCGGACTTCAGCCAGTCGTACTACACGAAGCTCCTGTTCGACGACTCCGCGGGCGCAAACTCGATGCGGAACTTCTACAAGGAGCAGTCGTCGAACCGGTACACGGTCAACGGCGACGTCACCGAGTGGGTGACCGTACCGTTCAACGAGGCGAACTACGGCGCAAACTACTGCGGCGGCATCGTCTGCGCGCGGACGTGGCTGTTCGTCCAAGACTCGCTGACAGCGTGGTACAACGGCCAGATCGCCGCGGGCAAGACGCCGGCTCAGATCGACGACTACCTCAAGAAGTTCGATGTCTGGGACCGCTACGACTACGACGGCGACGGCAACTTCGACGAGCCCGACGGCTACATCGACCACTTCCAGTCGATCCACGCGGGCGTCGGCGAGGAGACGGGAGGCGGCGCCCAGGGCACAGACGCCATCTGGTCGCACCGCTGGTACGCCTTCTACAACAACATCGGGCTGACCGGGCCGGCCTTCAACAAGTTCGGCGGAATCCACATCGGTAGCTCGAGCTACTGGGTGGGCGACTACACGATCGAGCCGGAGAACGGCGGCGTCGGCGTTTTCTCGCACGAGTTCGCTCACGATCTCGGCCTGCCGGACGAGTACGACACGTCGGGCAACACGGGTGGTGCGGAAAACGGCACGGGCTTCTGGACGCTCATGTCGCAGGGCTCGTACGGCAACAACGGCACTGCGGCCGAGGGCATCGGCGACCGGCCGTTCCACATGAACGCTTGGGACAAGCTCCAGCTCGGATGGCTCGACTACACGGCAGTCGGCCCCGGCAGCAAGCAGGCGTCGGTGAAGCTCGGGCCGTCCGAGGCGACGACGAAGCAGGATCAGGCCCTGATCGTCGTGCTCCCGGACAAGCCGGTTGACTTCGACTTCGGTGCTCCGGCCGCCGGCTCGAAGTTCTACTACTCCGGCTCGGCGGACGATCTCGACACGACGATGACGCGGTCGGTGACACTGCCGGCCGGTACGCCGTCCCTCACGGCACAGATCCGGACGAACATCGAGACCGACTGGGACTACGCGTACCTGACGGTCAACGGCAACCCGGTCCCGACGAACCTGTCGGTCAACACGAACCCGAACGGCAACAACCTCGGGAACGGCATCACCGGTCCGCGGTCGAACTGGACGACGCTGTCGGCCAGCCTGACCGCGTTCGCGGGACAGACCGTGACCATCGGGTTCCGGTACAAGACGGACGCTGCGCAGCAGGGCCAGCCCGGCGCTTCGGGCGTGCCGGGATTCCAGGTCGACGAGATCGCGATCAGCGGTCAGCCGACCGACGGCGCCGAGAGCGACGCCGGCTGGACGTTCGCGCCGAAGGAAGGCGGGTTCCACGTCACGGGCCGGACGGTGACGCGGTACTTCTTCAACGCCTACGTCGCCGAGAACAGGCAGTACCTCGGCTACGACGCCGGCCTGCAGACAGGGCCGTACAACTTCGGCGGCACCATCGGGCCGAACTGGGCGGAGCGGTTCCCGCTCCAGGACGGCCTCCTCGTCTGGTACTGGGACAACTCGTACGGCGACAACAACGTCGGCGACCATCCCGGCGGCGGGCTGATCCTGCCCGTCGACGCGAACCCCGCACCGCTGCACTGGGCCAACGGCTCGGTGATGCGGCCGCGGCTGCAGTCGTTCGACGCGACGTTCACCACGCAGCAGACCGACGCGATCACGGTCCACAACGGCGGCGTCGCCGTCACGGTCCCGTCGCGACCGGGCGTGTCGACGTTCGACGACAGCCAGAGCTACTGGGTCGCCGGCGACCCGGGCGATGCTCCGGCCAACGGCCGCTACCAGGCCGAGTGGAACAGCGTCAAGGTGCCGAACACCGGCACCTCGATGCGGGTCACCAGCGTGACGCCGGGTGGCTTCATGCAGGTGCAGGTGACGCCTCCGGGCAAGTAGCCGGCTGCGTCAAGCGAGGAACGGACGGGCGGGGGAAACCCCGCCCGTCACGTTCTCCAGGGCCTTCAGCGGATCGGCGGGGGCACGCACGGCGCGCTCGGCACCGCGACCACCGCCCGGCTTCCGAGAAGACCCGTCGCGCGAATCGCGAACGCCTTGCCGCACGGCTGGCTGGGCAGGCGGAAGGTCGCCCCCAACCGACCGCGCGCGGTTGCGCGCACGACGAGGCGCTTCGGCCCGATCGGCGTGAGCGCCGTCACCACAACCCGCTCGCCCGGACGGAATGACTCCCCCCGCACGACGAGCGGCTGTGTTCCGATGAGCCTGAGCTTCGGCGTCGTGGCCGCGGTCACGGTCGGGACGACGCCCGCAAGGGCGGTCGCGCAGACGGCCGTGACGGCGGCGAGCGTGCGCATCACCGTTCCCACGCTAACGCGTCGATGTGAAGAGACGATGAAGCTCGTGCTAGCGCCGGGGCGCTTCCTGGTCGCTCTCGAAGTCACCGCGGCCACCGCCGAGCTCGAATCCGGCGATCGTGTCGGCTCGATCGGCCGAGTACTCGCGTGTCAGCTCGTCGGCCTCGGCATCCTCGAGCTCGTCCGCCTTGTCGGGCGTCGAGCGGAGCCAGCCGAGCAGCGTGTCCTTGATTCCCATACCGCGAGCGTAACGCGTAAACAGCCCCAACGAGGGATTCCGCGGCGGCTCGGACGCCGCTACGGTCAACGCTCTGTCGGCCGGCCCTCCGTGGCCGGAGTCCAAATACGAGGGGAGAGCATGAAGAAGACGCTGATCGCGCTCGTTGCCGTGCTTGCCGCCGCGGTGATCGCACTGCCGGCCTCGGCGATCACCGACGGCTCGCTTGACGGCGACGCCCACCCGTACGTCGGTCTGATGGTCGCCCAGGACAGCGATGGGAATCCGCTGTGGCGCTGTAGCGGCACGCTGATCTCGCCGACGCTGTTCCTCACGGCGGGGCACTGCACCGAGGCGCCTGCCGCGCACGCGGAGATCTGGTTCGACGCCGACGTCCAGTCCGGCGTGCCTGGGAACGGCTACCCGAACACGGGTGACGTCGGCGGGACGACGTTCACCCATCCGCAGTACGACCCGAACGCGTTCTACCTCCACGACCTAGGGGTCGTGGTTCTCGACACGCCGGTGGTGATGAGCGCGTACGGCTCGCTGCCGACGTTGAACCAGCTGGATGCGCTGAAGTCCGGCAAGGTCAAGCAGGACACGTTCTTCACCGCGGTCGGCTACGGGCTCCAGAAGGCGTTCCCGGACGCCGCGTCGTGGAAGGACCAGGCGCTGAAGGTGCGTATGGTCTCGTATCCGAGGCTGATCCAGATCAACACCGGCTACACCGGTGACGGATCGATGATCCTGTCGAACAACGCCAACACCGGCGGCACGTGCTTCGGTGACTCGGGCGGCCCGAACTTCATGGGCGACTCGAACGTCGTCGCAGGTGTCACGTCCTTCGGCAAGAACGGGACGTGCGCCGGCCAGGGCGGCGTCTATCGCGTCGACCGGGCCGACGACCTCGACTGGCTCGCGACCTTCGCGAGCTAGAGCCGTCTCGATGCAGTGGCGGGTGGCCCGGCGCCGCCCGCCACCGCGTCGCGGCTCGAGTACTAGTACGCGACGGCGCCGCGGCCGGTCTCGGCCGCGTGGCGCTGCTCGTCTGCGCGGTAGCTCGAGCGCACGAGCGGGCCGGCGAACACGGACCCGAAGCCGAGCTCCTCGCCCTGCTCGCGCATCCAGCGGAACTCGTCGGGGTGCACCCAGCGGTCGATCTTCGCGTGCCGGGACGACGGCTGCAGGTACTGGCCGATCGTGACGACGTCGACGCCGTTTGCGCGCAGGTCGCGCATGGTGTCGACGACCTCGTCGTTGGTCTCGCCGAGCCCGACGATGATCCCCGACTTGGTCAGGACGGGGTAGTCCGCGATCTCCTTCGCGCGCCGCAGCAGCGTCAGGGCGCCGTCGTAGCTCGCCTTGGCGCCACGCATCCTCCGGTGGAGCCTGCGCACGGTCTCGATGTTGTGGTTGAAGACCTCGGGCCGCGCCCCGACGACGGTGGCGAGCGCCTCCTCCTCGACGCCGAGGAAGTCGGGAGTCAGCACCTCGACGTGCGACTCGGGCAGCTTCGCCTTGAGCGCGCGGATGGTCGCCGCGAAATGCCCCGCGCCCCTGTCGGGAAGGTCGTCGCGGTCGACCGAGGTCACCACGACGTGCGAGAGCCCCATGGTCGCGGCGGCCTGTGCGAGCCGAAGCGGTTCGAGCGGATCCGGCGGCCCGTCCGGCTTGCCCGAGTTCACGTAGCAGTACCGGCACGCGCGCGTGCACGTGTCGCCGAGGATCTGGAACGTCGCCGTGCCCCGGCCCCAGCACTCGGCGATGTTGGGACAGCGGGCCTCCTCACAGACGGTCACGAGGCTCGCCCCGTGGAGGAGCTTGCGAACGTCCCAGTACTTCCCATCCGTGCTGGGGGCACGGACCTTCATCCACGGCGGTCGGCGCGGGCGCTCGGCGACGGGTAGTGACGTCTCCATGCCGCTCATGTTATGGACGCCGGTCGAGGCGCCTCCCGAGAGGAGAGCTCGAGCCCGAATACCTCGCCGAGCGCTCGAGCGGCCGCGGGCCGGACATCCGCCACCGAAAGCGGCGCTCCGAGCTCGTCCGCCATCGACGTGAACTGGGCGTCCTCGAGGCCACACGCGGTTATCCACTGCGTGAACGGCGCAGGATCGAGATCGACGTTGAGGGCGTACCCGTGCGTCGTCACCCAGCGGGAGGCATGGACGCCGATCGACGCGATCTTCCGCGGCCCGAGACCGCGCCCCGGCGGCATCCAGACGCCGGTCAGCCCCTCGTAGGTGGTCGCCTCGAGACCGAACGCCCCGATGGTGCGGACGATCGCCCGCTCGAGGTCGCGCACGTAGCCGCGCAGGTCACGCCCGTGGTGGTTGAGGTCGAGGATCGGGTAGCAGACGAGCTGGCCGGGCCCGTGGTAGGTCGACTTGCCCCCACGGTTCGTCTCGACCACCTCGACGTCGACGCCCTCGGGTACGTGGAGCTCCGCGGCCTCGTCGGTCCGGCGACCGAGCGTGACGACCGGCTCGTGCTCGAGCAGGATCACCGTGTCCGGCTGCGCTCCGGCCTTCACCGCCTCGGCGAGCTCGCACTGGAGCGCGAACGCCTCGCTGTACGGCGTCAGGCCTCCCAGGTCGAGGAGGGCCGCGGCTCTCACGACCCGGCCGGCCGAAGTGACTGGCCGAACATCCAGCGGTGCCCCTCGATGTCCTCTGCCGTGTAGAGCCGCATACCGGCCTCGGCCGAGTCCTCCAGAGGGCGAATCACCGTCGCTCCCGCGGAGATCGCCTGCGCGTGATGAGCGTCCACGTCGTCGACGGCCACGAAGAGCCCGTCGATCACCCAGGGATTGTCCTGCCAACACCGTGCCGCCTCGCAGGTCTCCCGGTGACGCTTCGGGCTCTGGTAGTCGGCGTTCGGCGTCGCCAGCATCACGACCGCGCCGTCGCGCTCGAGCTCCGCGTGCGTCACGGTTCCGTCGTCGGAGGTGTACCGCTGCCCTTCGCGCTCGCGGAAGCCGAACGCCTGCGTCAACCAGTCGATCGCCGCCGCCGCGTCCTCGTACGCGATCATCGGGACGATCCGCTGCGTCATCCTCTAGGCGGTGCCGCCGTCGTCCCACCCTTCGAGGCGGCCGCGGAGGTCGCGGAGGAAGCCGCCGGCGTATGCGCCGTCGACGAGGCGGTGGTCGTACGTCAGCGTGATGTTCATCATCGGCCTGATCGCGATCACGTCCTGGCCGAGCTCGTCCTGCACGACCCACGGGCGCTTGACGAGCGCGTAGGTGCCGAGGATGCCGGCCTGCGGCTGGCTGATGATCGGCGTCCCGTGGAAGGTGCCGAACCCGCCCGGGTTCGTGAT
>DASTKF010000127.1:0-11544 GCA_035716065.1 Gaiella sp. | reverse complement strand
CGTGCGGGCGCGCGCCGTTCTCTCCGAACGCGACGATCGCGTCGAACGACGGACCGTCGGCGCCTGCCTCGTGCCACGCCTGCTCGAGCCACCACGCGAGCTCGGCCTCGGTACGTCCGACGAACGGCTGCTCGCCCAGCTCGGCGTAGACGCGGTCCGAGATCGCCCCGGCACGCCGCAGCGCCTCGAGCTCTCCCGGCTCCTTGACCGCGCGAAGACCCTCGACCAGCCCTGTCGTGGAGACCAGCTCGACGCCTCCGGTGCGCAGTGTGTCCGCCGAAGCGAGGCTCAGGTGCGCAGCCTCGACCGCGACTCGCCGACCTGAGAGAAGCTCGGCGAGCGCGGTGACGACGTACCGCGGCGTCTGGTGGAACTCGACGCCCTCCACGTCGCGCGCCGCCTCCGCGTACCGGAAGTCGGTGTAGAGCGTTGCCGCTCCGGCCGGATCGACCAGCACCGCCGCGTTGGAGCTCTGGAGCCCCGTGAGATAGCGCACGTTGACGAGCCCGGTGACGAGCAAGGGCTCCTCGAGGCGCGACGCGAGGCGCACGATCCGGTTCATCCGTCCCTCCGTTCCGCGAGCACCGCGAGCGCCCGCCGGTAGCCGTTGATGCCGTCGCCGACGATCCGCTCGGTCGTCAGCCCTTCGAGGACGCTCACCCGGCGCCACGCCTCCCGCCCGTCGACGTCCGAGAGGTGCACCTCGACGACAGGCCCTGAGTAGGGCTCGAGCGCGTCGTGGATCGCCCAGCTGTAGTGCGACCACGCGCCGGGGTTGAGGACGAGCGCGTCGGCGTTGTCGAGCGCCGCGTGGAGGAACTCCACGTACTCGCCCTCGTGGTTCGTCTGCCTGCAGCGCACCTGGAGGCCGAGCTCGCGCGCCCACGCGTAAACCTGCGTCTCGAGGTCCTGCAGCGACCCGTCGCCGTACTGCGCCGGGTCGCGGCGTCCGAGGAGATCGAGATTGACCCCGTTGAGCACGTCGATGCGCACGTGCCGGATGCTACTGGCGCCCGCCGATCCGCCCGGAATCAGGCGATGAGCTCGTCGAGCGCCCGGCGGACGTCGTCCTGCGGCACTTCGACGCCCCAACACGGCTTCCCCGGCGCGTCGAGGAGCACGAGCCTCGGCGCGCCGCGCTCAGCCTTCTTGTCCCGCGCGAGGGCGGCCCAGGCGGTGTCGCGGTCGACCTCAACGGGCTCCGGGGCCAGCACGTCGCGTACGACGCGCGCCTCGGCCTCCAGCCCGGAGAGGCGCAGCGCCGCCAGAAGGCCGAGCGCAACAGCTCGACCGTGCGGCAGCGCGTACCCCGCCGCGGCCTCGAGCGCGTGACCGAACGTGTGGCCGAGATTGAGCTGGTTCCGCGGGCCGCGATCGTGCGGATCCTGGATGCAGATTGCCGACTTGAACGCGGCGCAGGCACGCACCTGCTCCGGCTCGCGCAGCTCCCACAGCGGCTGCCCGGCGAGGAGCCCCGTCTTGACCACCTCCGCGAGACCGTTCAGCCGTTCCTCGTCGGGAAGCGTCGTCAGGAGCGAGGGGTCGCACACGACGCGGGAGGGCCAGTGGAAGGCTCCGACTGCGTTCTTCGCCCCGGGCAGGTCGATCGCGGTCTTTCCCCCGATCCCGGCGTCCACCTGGCCGACGAGGGTCGTCGGCACGGCCGTCCAAGGAACACCGCGCATGTGCGTCGCGGCGGCGAACCCCACGACGTCGGTCGTCGAGCCGCCGCCGAGCGCGACGAGCGAGCCGTCGCGTCCGATCCGCAGCGTCGTCCAGAGCCGCTCGAGCACCGCCGGCGTCTTCGCCGCCTCGCCCGCAGGCACCTCGTGCTGCTCCACGTCGCGCGCGCCCAGCGCGACCTGCGCCCTGATGCCGTGGATGCCGGAGACGTGGGCGTCCGCGACGAGCTCGACAGGATCGCCGCCGGGAACGAGCTCGCTCAGCTCGTCGATCGCACCGATCTCGACATGCACACCAGCTGCGGCGAGCAGCGTCGCGTCCACGTCACGGGCGTTCGCGTCGGCGACCTCTTCGTAGAGCGGCTGGCGGTCGCGGTGCAGCGCGTGGAACGCCTCCTCCCCACGGGCGAGCGGGCGGCCGGTGCCGGCAACGCGGTCCCAGGCCACCTCGGGATCGACGTCGAGAAGCACCGTGAAGGCGCGCTTGCAGAGATCGAGTCTCGTGCGCTCCGAAAGAACCGCGCCCCCGCCGAGGGCAATGACCGCCGGCTCGCCGTCGCGCAGCACGTCACGCGCGACCTCCTCCTCGAGCTCTCGGAAACCTGCCTCGCCGCGCGCGGAGAACAGGTCCGCGACTGCGGCTCCGGCTCGGCGCTCGATCTCCTCGTCGAGGTCGACGAATGTCCGCCCGAGCCGCTCCGCGACGACCGTTCCCACGGTGGTCTTCCCCGAGCCCATGAACCCCGCGAGCGCGAGGTGGCGCCCGAGGGCGTTCAGCGGCTCGGGTGCCACCGCTCGCCGATCCTGGCGAGATATGCGTCGCGAGCGGCGAGGACGTCGCCCATGGCATCGCCGCCGAGCTTCTCGAGCGCCGCGCGGGCGAGCTCGAACGCGACCGCCGCCTCTGCGACCACGGCCAGCGCCTCGACCGCCTGGACGTCCGACCGCTCGACGAGAGCCTTCGCCGGCTCGCCGGTCTCGAGATCGACCGAGTCGAGCGGTCGCATGAGCGTCGGGAGCGGCTTCATCGCCGCGCGGACGACGATGGGCTCGCCGTTCGACATGCCGGCCTCGATCCCGCCCGCATGGTTCGAGTGTCTCTCGAGGCCCGGGTAGATCTCGTCGTGCGCCTCCGACCCGCGGCGCCGGGCGAGGTCGATCCCGTCCCCGACCTCCACGCCCTTCACCGCCTGGATCCCCATCAGGGCGAAGGCGATGCGGGCGTCCAGCCGGTCCCGCTTCTCGGCATAGGAGCCGAGCCCGGGCGGGACACCCGTCGCGACGACCTCGACGATGCCGCCCAGCGTGTCGCGGTCCTTGCGCGCGGCGTCGGTCGCAGCCCGCATCCCCTCGTCGCCCGCAGCGCCGCCGACCTCGACCGGCCTGCCTGCGACCTCTATTCCGAGCTCGCGCAGCAGCGCCTTCGCCACCGCCCCGGCCGCCACGTGCGCCGCCGTGTGCCGGGCGGAGGCGCGCTCGAGCGCGTTCCGGACGTCCCCGTGGTCGTACTTGAGCACCCCGGCGAGGTCGGCGTGCCCCGGCCGCGGCAGCGTAACGCGCTTCAGGCCCTTCCCCGACGGCTCTCCCTCGGGCGGCCACGGGCTCATCCCCCACGTCCAGTTCGCATGGTCGCGGTTCCGGACGACGAGTGTCAGTGGTGTGCCGAGCGTGCGGCCGTGCCGGAGGCCGGAGAGGACCTCGACCTCGTCCGACTCGAGCTTCTGGCGCGGGCTGCGGCCGTATCCCTGCTGCCGCCGCCGCAGATCGGCGTCGATCGCCTTTTTCTCGAGGAGGAGCCCGGCGGGCAGCCCCACGACGATCGCCGTGAGCGCAGGCCCGTGGGACTCGCCCGCAGTGACGACCTCGAGCGCCATGACGACGATCCTACGCAGGCTCCCCGTCGACCGAGGGCGGGATCACGTGCGCGCCAATCCGACGTCCCGCCGCCGACGTAGTCGCAGGCAAGCGACCGGAGGGAGAAGACATGAAGCGCCTCGGCTTGCTGCTCTTGGTCACGGGCCTCGCCGGTGGCGCGCTCGCGACCGCGAACGCGGCAACGAACGCGACACCCCGGGTGGTCTGTCACCGAACGTCCTCGGCGACGAAGCCGTACGTGAAGCTCGCGGCCTCGGCTCGACAGCTCCGTGCCCATCTGAGGCACGCGGCGGACATCATCCGCACGCCGCTCGGTGCCTGCCCGAAGTCGGTGTTGACGCCGACGGCCGGCGGCCGAGCGTTCACGATCGCGCTCACCGGCGAGGCCGAGTCCCCCGCCGGCGACCCCGTCGGGACCGGCACCGCCACGATCCGCCTGCGCGCCGGGCAAGGTCAGGTCTGCTTCCGGCTGGCGGTGGAGAACCTCGCCTCGGCGGCGGCGGCGCACATCCACCGCGGCGCGAGCGGCGTCGCGGGACCCGTCGTCGTGCCGCTGACGACACCCGGCGCCGACGGTGTGTCGAGCGGCTGCGCACCGGCGACCCGAGCGGTCGTCTCGGCGATCCTGGCCCGCCCGGCGTCGTACTACGCCAACGTCCACACCGCAGAGTTTCCGGCGGGCGCGGTCCGCGGCCAGCTCACGGGAACGTCCACCGCGGCCTTCGGCTGGGTAGTGGCCGTCGACCTGAAGGGCACGAGCGAGCCGGACGCGACCGGCACGGCCGTCGTCCGCATCCGGCAGGACGCGGGCATGGTCTGCTACAGGCTGCACGCCGCGAACGTCACGCTCCCGACCGTGGCGGCGCACATCCACCGTGGGGGAGCGACCGTGAACGGACCGGTCGTCGTCCCGTTCACTGCCCCCGGCGCGGACGGCAACTCGAGCGGCTGCATGAACGCCGACGCTGCCCTGATCGGCGAGATGATCGGCAATCCGGCCGGGTTCTACGTCAACGTCCACACGAAGGAGCATCCGGCCGGCGCGATCCGGGCGCAGCTCGGCTGACGCCGACGACGTGCCCGCATGCGGGGGCGGGCGGGCCGCGCTCAGCGAGAGCGGAGCGCGGCCCGCATCGCGACGAGCGGCGCGGGCTCACCCGTCCACCGCTCGAACGAGGTAGCGCCCTGGGCGAGAAGGACGTCGAGACCGTCGACGCACGGATGGCAGTCGAGCGCCTGCGCGGCGGCGACCAGCGCGGTCGGTCGGCCATCGGCGAGGTAGGCGAGGTCGACGACCTGCATCCCGGCGTGCGGCGCGACGACGAGCTCCTCCTTCACCGGCGTCGCGTTGACGAGCACGCCGAAGCCCTCGGCGGACGGCGGCCAGCCCGCATCCCGCCGCCCGTGGACGACGACCTCCGCGCCCGCGTCCTCGAGCGCGGCGGCGACCGCCTTCGATGCGCCGCCCGTGCCGAGCACGAGCGTGCGGCGCCCGCGTGCCTCGATCTGCGTCGTCACCGCGAGCCCGTCGGTCGACGAGCCGTGGACGCGTCCATCGCGGATCACGAGCGTGTTGACCGAGCCCGCGCGCTGCGCCACCTCGTCGAGCTCGTCGCACAGCTCGATGACCGCCTCCTTGTGCGGGATCGTGACGTTCGCACCCGCGAAACCTGTCGCCACGAGCCCACGCACGGCCTCGCGCAGCAGCTCGGGCGGGGTCGGCAGCGGCACGTACGCCCAGTCGAGCCCGAGCGCGTCGAACCCGGCGTTCTGCATCTGGGGCGACAGCGAATGCGACGTGGGCCAGCCGAGCAGCCCGACCAGCGTCGTCGTGCCGTGGATCTCGATCACGCGAAGCGCGGTCGTCGTGTCGCCGCGAGCGCGTCATGGAAGTGGCCGAGCACGGGTGGAGTATCCCCATACGGACGATCGGGGTCACAGATGCGCGCCCACCTGCCGATACGGACATCGTGAGCGTCGACAACGTCGATCGGAGGCTGGTCCGTCTCTTCGAGGCGAGTCAGGCGCACGAGCGGGCGCGGCGCGAGCTGCTCCCGCCCGAGTGGCTCAACGCGGATCGGGCACCCGCCGATCACCTCGGCGAGGTGTTCGACGAGCTCGTCGAGCGTGCCCGCGAGTACGTGCGCGCGCAGCGCGATGGTGCCGACCGACAGGACCGCGACCGTCAGTCGCAGGCGTAGCCGTACTGGCAGACCTTGCGGAGGAAGTCCGACTCGTCCGCCGTGAAGTAGTGCGCAATCGACTTCGGCTTGCGGACGTAGTAGAGGTAGTCGACGCGCGCGGGATTCGCGGCGGCCCGGATAGACGCGAGGCCCGGGTTCGCGATGGGCGTCGGCGGCAACCCTGGACGTAGGCGTGTGTTGAACGGCGACTTCGAGCGAAGCGCCGCCTTCGTCAGCGACTCGGTGCCGGGAATGTTCAGGCCGTAGCGGACCGTCGCGTCGATTCCGAGAGGCATACGGTTCCGCAACCGGTTGTAGATGACCGCGGCGACGAGGCGGCGCTCCCGCGGCACCGCCGTCTCCTTCTCGATCATCGACGCGATGATAAGCACGTCGTACGGGGTCAGGTTCTTCGAGCGTGCGTAGGAGAGGTCCACCGTCCGAAAGCGCTGGCGGAAGGCCGTGAGCTGGTCGGCGACGAGCTCGCGTGCCGTCGTCTTCTGCGTGAACTCGTACGAGGCCGGGAAGAGGAAGCCCTCGAGCGAGTCGCGCGTCATGTCCTTGCGGAATCGCGACGGCGCGATGGCCCGGTCGACCGCGCTGAGGTAGCCGGCCCGGGTGAGCAGCGGCGTGACCCCGCGCTTGTTGGTCGCGATGGCTCTGACGGCCGCGACCCGGTCGGCCATCTCGCGGATCGTGAACCCCTCCGGGAAGATGACCGTCAGGCGGGCGAGTGGCGGTGGAACGGTGGCCGTCACTGCGGGAGCCTCGTCGTCGCCCCCCGCGATCCACGCCGTCGCCGCGAAGGCCCCCACGCCGACCAGTGCCACGACCAGGAGAAGCGCGAGCCCGCGTCTCATCGCGAACGCTCCAGCCAGCCCTGCAGCAGGTGGGCGGCGGCGAGCGCGTCCTCGGGGGCGCGGCCGCCCGTCCGCTGGGCGAGAACGGTCGTGAACCGCTCGTCCTCGGTCTCCACCGGAACCTGGAGCCGCGCCCGGAGCGCCTCCACGAACGCCTCGGTCTCGCGCGCCTGCGCGCCGCGCTCGCCGCGCAACGTCAACGGAAGCCCGACCACGACCAGCTCTGCCTCGTGCTCGGCCACCAGGGCGACGACCCGGTCGAGCCCCGCGTCGCTCGCGGCCCGCTCCACGATGCCGACCGGCCGCGCCACCGTCCCCGTCGCGTCCGACACCGCGACGCCGGTGCGCGCGGCGCCGTAGTCCAGTGCGAGCGCTCTCACAGAGCCGCGCGGATCAACCGCTCCGCCTCGGCCAGCGCCTCGGGGAGCTTCCCGGCGTCCTTGCCGCCCGCGCGGGCCATCGTCGGCCGTCCGCCGCCGCCGCCGCCCACGAGCGGCGCCGCCCCGCGAATCACGTCCGCGGCGCTGACCCGGCTCGCGACTGCGTCGTCGAAGTTCGCGACGAGCGACACCTTGCCGTCTCCGGCGGTGCCGAGCACCACCGCCGCCGGTGTGTGCCGCTGCTTGAGCCGGTCGGAGAGGTCGAGGAGGGCGTCGCCCTCGAAGCCGTCGACGGCCTGCACGACGACGTTGACGCCGTCGACGGCCACGACGACGGCATCGGGGTCGGCCGTGGCCTCCGCGGCCTGCGGCTTGCGCTTCAGCTCGCGGCGGGTCTCCTCCAGCTCGGCCCGGAGCGCGTCGACCTCGGTCGCGCGCGCCCGCAACGAGGCCCATGCCTCACCCGAGGTGACGGCCTCGATCCGGCGCGTCCCACCGCCGACCGAGCCCTCGCCGAGGATGGAGAAGGCACCGATCTCCGCCGTCGAGCGCACGTGGGTGCCGCCGCAGAGCTCCGTCGAAGTTCCCTCGACATCGACGACGCGGACGACGTCGCCGTACTTCTCGCCGAAGAGCGCCATCGCGCCGAGCCTGCGAGCCTCGTCGAGCGTCGTCTCGAAGGTGTTGACGCGCACGTTCGCGAAGATCGCGCGGTTGACGCGCTGCTCGATCGTCTCGCGCTCCTCGGGCGTCAGCTGCGACGGATGCGTGAAGTCGAAGCGCAGCTTGTCGGGACGCACGGCCGAGCCGGCCTGCACGACGTGCTCGCCGAGCACCTCGCGGAGCGCTGCCTGGAGCAGGTGCGTCGCGGTGTGGTTCGCCATCGTCGGGAACCGGACGCCCCATGGCACGACCGCGCGCACGCGGTCGCCGGCCGCGAAGCCCTGGCCGCGGAAGACGAGCACCTGGTCGGTGTCGAAGCGGTATGCCTCGACCAGCTCCGCGCGAACGGCCGCGTCGTCGTCGCGCTCGATCCAGCCCTGGTCCGTCACCTGGCCTCCGCCCGCGGGATAGAAAGGCGACTCGCGCAGCTTCGCGAGGAACGTTCCGTCGCCGAGATCCTCGAGCGCACCGAGCTGCGTGAGGACGTCCACCTTCGCGTAGCCGACGAACTCGGTCGCGAAGCCGGCCGTCTGGGCGAAGTCGGCGGCGCGCTGACCGAGACCTCTCTCACCCGTCCCGCGCGAGATCTCGCGGTGACGCTCCATCTCCGCCCGGTAGCCGTCGACGTCAACCGCGTGGCCCCGCTCGCGTGCGAGCTCGACCGTCAGCTCGATCGGGAAGCCGTACGTCGCGGCGAGCTGGAAGGCGTCCGCCGCGCCGACGTCGGCGCCCGCGAGCTCCTCGAACTCCTTCATGCCGCGATCGAGCGTCTCGCGGAAGCGCTCCTCCTCGGCGCGGACGACGCGCTCGATCTCGGCGGCGTTCTCGACGACCTCCGGGTACCACGGCCCGACCTGCTCGATCACGATGCGCGGCAGCCGATAGACCGCGGACAGGCCGATCCGGCGTGCCTGGACCACCGAGCGGCGGATCAGGCGGCGCAGGATGTAGCCACGGCCCTCGTTCGACGGCGTCACGCCCTCCGCGACGAGGAAGGTCACGCCGCGGCCGTGGTCGCAGAGGACGCGGTGCGCCTTGGTCGCCTCCGGCGACGTTCCGTACGCCACGCCCGACTCGTCGGCGATCCAGTCCATGATCAACCGAAAGCCGTCGGTGTCGAAGATCGAGTCGACGCCCTGGACGAGCATCGCACAGCGCTCGAGGCCCATTCCGGTGTCGATGTTCTGCTTCGGGAGCGGCGTGAGCGAGCCGTCGGCGGCGAGATCGAACTCCATGAAGACGAGGTTCCAGAACTCGATGTAGCGGTCGCACCGCTCGCAGTTCGGGCCGCAGTCGGCCTGGCCGCACCCGAACTCCGGCCCGCGGTCGTAGTGGAGCTCGGAGCACGGGCCACACGGGCCGGTCTCGCCAGCAGGTCCCCAGAAGTTGTCCGAGCGCGGGAACGGCACGATGCGCTCCCGCGGGATTCCCACCCGCTGCCACGCCGCGACGGCGACCTCGTCCTCCCCGAGGGCGAGCCCCGGATCGCCCGCGAAGACCGTCGCCCAGAGCCTCTCGGGCTCGAGCTCGAGATGCCGCGTGACGTACTCCCACGCGTAGTCGACCGCGCCGTCCTTGAAGTAGTCCCCGAACGAGAAGTTGCCGAGCATCTCGAACATCGAGGCGTGACGCGCGGTCATGCCGACCTCGTCGAGGTCGGTGTCCTTGCCGCCGGCGCGAAGACACTTCTGAACGGTCGTGAAACGAGGCGCCGGTGGCGCCTTGGCGCCGGAGAAGTACGGCTTGAGCGGCTGCATCCCCGCCGAGATGAAGAGCGTCGAAGGGTCCTCGGGCGGCGGGATCAGCGGAAAGGACGGGAAGCGCAGATGCCCGCTCGACTCGAAGAACGAGAGGAAGGCCTCGCGGAGCTCGGCAGTCGTGCGCATCCGTCGATCGTACCGGGGTCGTTTCCTCGGCCCCGACGGCGTCAGTGGCGCCATTCCCCCCAACGTCCCCCAGGGGCACTCCCGTGTCCCTGATGCCACGCTATCGGCGAAACCGTCACGCAGGGGTCACGTCTTCGTGCCGACTTCGTGCCGGGTTCGTGGCGATTCCGTGCGGACTTCGCGGCAATGCCGTGCCGCCTCCGTGCGGGCTCGTGCGCCGCGAACGCTCGTGTCTCCCCGCTGTGTTCAGGCATGTCGGCGCGTTACGAGCCGAGGGCGGCGTCGGATCAGGGAAGCTCGTCGGGCGGGATCGGCGCCGGGTCGGGCTTCGGCGTCGGCTCCGGTCGCGGCCACGGATCTGGCTTCGGCGTGGGCGACGGCGTCGGTGTAGGTGTGGGCCGCTCGCTCGACTGTGGCGTCGTGCCTGCGCCCCGGAGATCCTGCGCGAGATCTTCCTCGCGTCGCCGGGCTGCGTCCTTTGCCTCGCCCATCGCATCCGACATGCTCCGGTTCTTTCGGAACGAGGCGAATCCGTGAGCCACGCCCGCCGTGAAGCCCGACACCTTCTCGACGGGCTTGGAGATGGCCGTCGATACCGCTCTCACCGCCGTGTCTGCGCTGTCCGCCATCGAGACCGCACTGTCGGTGACGGTGTCCAGCTTGTCGAGCTGGTAGTTGACGCGGTCGACCGTGCCGCCGGTCTTGACGACCACCGGGAGAGCGTCGCGCTCTGCTCCGCGGACAAGAGATGACACCTTGTCGAACATCTGGCCGAGCTTGACGAGCGCGAACAGCGATCCCACGCCGAGGAGCACGAGGAAGATCGCCAGGCCCCAGTAGGCCGCGTCGCCGGCGGAGAACGCGAGGGTCATCGCGCCGGATCCTACCCCGCGACGCGCTCGATGATGCCTGCTCCCACTACGACGTCACCGTCGTAGAGCACCGCCACCTGGCCCGGAGCGACTGCGTCGACCGGCGCTCGGAGCTCGAGCTCGAATCCGTCCTCGGTGGGCGTAACCCCTGCGGCGACCGCCGGAGACCGGTAACGAAGCTTGGCACCGACCTCGCCGACGGAGTCATAGAGGCGACCACGCGCTGTGACGTGCCGCGCGCCGAGTGCGCTGCGCGGTCCCACCACGAGAGTGTTGGACTCGCGGTCGGAGCGCAGCACGTGGAGCGGCTCGCGCGAGGCGACACGGACGCCACGGCGCTGTCCGGGGGTGAACCGCCAGAGGCCATCGTGATGCCCGAGAACGGTCCCCGTCTCGTCGACGATGTCGCCCGGCGACGACTCGAGACCGCTTCGCGTGAGGAAGTTTCGGTAGTCGTCGCCTGCCAGGAAGCATGCCTCCTGGCTCTCGGGACGGCGCGCCGCGGCAAGGCCGACTCCTTCCGCCTCGCGTCGCACCTCCGCCTTCGTGTCGTTGCCGAGCGGAAACGCGACGCGGTCGAGGAGGGCGGGATCGACCGTCGCAAGCATGTAGGACTGGTCCTTTCGGGCGTCGGCGCCTCGGGCGACGAGATGCATTCCGTTGCGCCGGACGACACGCGCGTAGTGGCCCGTCCAGAGGGCGTCGGCACCGATCCGTTCCGCGAGCTCGGTCAGAGCATCGAAGCGGAACGCACCGTTGCATCTCATGCAGGGGTTCGGCGTGAGGCCGCCCGCGTAGCCGTCCACGAACGCTTGCACGACGGTTTGCCTGAACTCCTCCCGCAGGTCCAGCGTCACGTGCGGAAGGCCGAGTGCGTGACAGGTCTCGCGTGCGCGGATGACCGCGTCGGGTGAGCAGCAGGCGCGCTCCGCGGTCGGCCCGGCCGGGTCGAGCCAGAGACGGAGCGTCACGCCGACGGCGGCGCCTCCCGCGCGGTGGAGCGCCACGGCGCTGTCGACCCCGCCACTCATGGCGACTGCGATGCGGCCCGGTCGCGGTGCGGCTCGCACGACGGGAGCCAGCGCATTGGCAACAGCATCCGCCGCGAGCGTCTCTCCGGGGACGGCGGCCGCCTCGAGCAGA
>DASTKF010000126.1:0-20433 GCA_035716065.1 Gaiella sp. | reverse complement strand
GCTGACGGCCGCCCGCGCGATCGGCGAGTACGGCGCCGTCGCGCTCGTCTCGGGGAACATCGCCGGCGAGACGCAGACCGCCACGCTCCGCGTCGAGGACGCCTACCAGTTCGCCTACGGGAACTACGCGCCGGCGTACGGGATCGCGTTCGTGCTCGCCGCGACGGCGATCCTCGTTCTCGTCGCGATGCTGGTCGTCCAACCGAAGGGAGTCAGGCACTGATGTCGATTGCCGCTTCGCGCATCACCAAGCGCTTCGACGACTTCGTCGCACTCGACGACGTCTCGGTGGACGTCGCGACGGGGTCTCTCACCGCGCTCCTCGGTCCGAGCGGCAGCGGCAAGTCGACGCTGCTGCGGATCGTCGCCGGCCTCGAGAGCGCCGACGCCGGGAGCGTCGTGATCGACGGCATCGACGTGACGGGTCGGCCACCGCAGGACCGTGGTGTCGGCTTCGTCTTCCAGCACTACGCCGCGTTCAAGCACATGACCGTCTACGACAACGTCGCGTTCGGCCTGAAGATCAGGAAGCGACCGAAGGCGGAGATCGCGGACCGTGTGCACCGACTGCTGAAGCTCGTCCAGCTCGAGGGGCTCCAGAAGCGCTACCCGTCGCAGCTCTCGGGCGGCCAGCGCCAGCGAATGGGGCTCGCGCGAGCGCTCGCGATCGACCCCGCCGTGTTGCTCCTCGACGAGCCCTTCGGCGCGCTCGATGCGCGCGTGCGGGCCGAGCTGCGGGAGTGGCTCCGGCGTCTCCACGACGAGACGCACACGACGACCGTGATCGTCACGCACGACCAGGAAGAGGCGATGGACGTCGCCGACGAGGTCGCGGTGATGAGCAGCGGGCGGATCGAGCAGGTCGGCTCGCCGCGGGCGGTCTACGTGGAGCCTGCCAACGAGTTCGTGATGACGTTCGTCGGCCGGGCGCACCGGCTCGGCGACGGATTCGTCCGGCCGCACGACCTCGAGGTGACCCTCGAGCCGAACGGCGCGACCCGCGAGGTGATGATCGAGCGCGTCGTGCACCTCGGGTCCCACGTCCGGGTCGAGCTCGTGGACGGCGCGGGCGAGCGGCTGTCGGTCCAGACGACGCACGACGAGGCGGAGCTCCTCGAGCTGGCGCCGAGTCAGATCGTCTACGTCCGGCCGACGCGGCACACGACGTTCAGCTGAGGCTCCCGCTCGAGCGCTCAGCGGCGCGGCGCGAGGCCGACGCAGATCACGATTCCCTCGCCTCCGGGATTCACCGTCGCGTCCACCGTGAGGTTCGGCTTCCGGTTGTTGACTGTCCGGAGATTCCCCGCGCGGTCGATCGCCGACGCCGTCTGCCGCATCATCGGGATGTAGCTCCGCGGCGCCTTCGGCCCGGACAGCGGCGTTTTACCTGTGCCCGACAGCGGCCCACCCGATGTCGAGAAGCGCGAGATGCTCGCCCCCGGCTGCGGGTCGTAGTCCTCGCCGCCCCAGCCGAAGTTGCCGAACCAGCCGATCCCGCTCGCGTCGACGGTGAGGCCGAATCCCGTCCCGTAGACGCCCAAGCCGGTCAGCGGGGTGCATCTTCTCCGCCGCGGCGCCGACGGTCAACGGGCGTCGCGCACGCCGCTCAGCGGGCGGTGTCCGACCGTGCCACGACGTCAGCCAGGGTCGTCTCCTCGAGGACGCCGCGCATCGCGGCGCGCAGGTCGATCCACACGGAGGCAAGCGCCCGTGCCGCCCCGTCGTATTCGACGTCGTCGGGACGGACGCCGCGCACGGTCGCGATCGGGCCTTCGACCGCGCGGATCACGTCGGCGAGGCTGATCTCCGCGGCCGGCCGGCCGAGCGCGTATCCGCCCTCGACGCCGCGCCGGCTCGTGACCAGCTCCGCGTGGCGCAGGTCGAGCAGGATGCTCTCGAGGAACTTCTGCGGGATTCCCTGCGCCGTCGCGAGCTGCTCGCCCTTGACGAGCTCTCCCGCCGCGGCGAGCTCGAGCATCGCGCGCAACGCGTAGTCGACCTTGGCGGAGACGCGCACGCCGAAACCGTACGCGTACGCCTCGCTAGCGGCGGTCCTCGATGCGCTTCGCCTTCCCCTGGGAGCGCTCCAGCGCGCCAGGGGGGACGACATCCACGTCGACGGTCACCCCGACCGTGTGCTTCACCCGCTCGGCGAGCTCGCCGGCCAAGCGCGAGGCGGCGTCTCCGGCGGCGAAGGTGTCGACCGCCTCGACGCGCACGGTGAGGACGTCGAGTCGCCCGGGGCGGGTGAGGACGCAGAGGTAGTGCGGGGCGAGGCCTTCCACGCGGAGGATCTGCTGCTCGATCTGGCTCGGGAAGACGTTGACGCCGCGCACGATCATCATGTCGTCGCTGCGCCCCGCCACCCGCTCCATCCGTCGGTGTGGGGCGAGCGCCGAACCGGGCACGAGCCGCGTGAGGTCGCGCGTGCGGTACCGGACGATAGGCATCGCCTCTTTCGTGAGCGACGTGAGGACGAGCTCGCCCAGCGCGCCGTCCGGAAGCGTACGGCCGGTCTCGGGGTCGACGATCTCCGGATAGAAGTGGTCTTCCCAGACGTGCAGGCCGTCCTTCGTCTCCACCGACTCCCGCGCAACGCCGGGGCCGATCACCTCCGCGAGCCCATAGAGATCGACGGCGTGCATCCCGCCGCGCTGCTCGATCTCGGCGCGCATCTCCTGTGACCACGGCTCGGCGCCGAAGATCCCGATCTCGATCGAGGATGCCGCCGGGTCGAGCCCCGCACGCTCCATCTCGTCCACGATCGCGAGGAAGTACGACGGCGTGACCATGATCACCCTCGGCTCGAAGTCGGCGATCAGCTGCACCTGCCGCTCGGTCATGCCACCCGACACCGGGACGACCGTGCACCCGAGACGCTCCGCGCCGTAGTGGCAGCCGAGCCCGCCGGTGAAGAGGCCGTAGCCGTAGGCGATGTGCACGACGTCGCCGCGGCGGACGCCCGCCGACTCGAGCGAGCGCGCCACGAGCTCCGCCCAGGTCTCTACGTCGCGCTGCGTGTATCCGACGACCGTCGGCCGACCTGTGGTCCCGGACGACGCGTGGATGCGCACGACCTCCTCGCGCGGCACGGCGAACATCCCGAACGGGTAGTTCGCGCGGAGGTCTTCCTTCCCCGTGAACGGGAAACGCGCGAGGTCGTCGAGTGAGCCGAGGTCCGCGGGCCGGACACCGGCGGCGCCGAACGCCTGCCGGTAGTGCGGGACGCGCTCGTAGACCCGTTCGAGCGTGTCCTGAAGGCGCTCGAGCTGGAGCGCGCGGAGCTCGTCGATCGAAGCTGCGGTCCTCACGGACCGTCGAGTCTGGGGCATCCTCGACGTCTGTGCAACGGCACTCGCGGCCCACCGTAGGGTCGAGCGGTGGACGTCGAGATCACGGGAGAAGCGGCTGCGTTCCTCGAGCAGGCCGGCGGGCTTCTGCTCCGGGACGAGGCGCGCCACAACCTGGCCTTCGGGATCGTGTCGTTCGCCCTCGACCATCCCGACGTCTACGGCGAGGTTCGCGGATGGGTCGTGCGTGAGGGCGGCGACGTGGTTGGGGCAGCACTCCGCACGCCGCCGTACAACCTCGTCCTGGCGCGCCCCGCGGCGCGGGGGGCGCTCGAGGTGCTCGCCGAGTCCATCACCGAGGAGCTCCCCGGCGTCGTCGGCGCGGTGCCGGAGGTGGACGCGTTCGCGTCGGGCTGGTCGGGCCTTCACGGGGTGACGCCCACGACCCGCTTCGACCAGCGGATCTATGCGCTGGAGGAGCTGGTTCCGCCACGCGGCGTCGACGGCGCGATGCGCTGCGCAAGCGTCGAAGACCGCGCGCTCGTGCTCGAGTGGATGACCGCGTTCACCGACGAGGCTCTGCGCGGCGGCGACGACCCGCGGCGCATCGAGCGGAGCGTCGACGCGCGACTCGGGGCCGAGGGTGCCGGGGGCATCTGCCTCTGGGAGGCCGGCGGCATGCCCGTCTCCCTGGCGGGGTTCGGCGGCCCGACTCCGAACGGCTTGCGGATCGGCCCGGTGTACACGCCGCCCGAGCATCGCGGATGCGGCTACGGGAGCGCGGTGACCGCAGCTGCGTCGCAGGTTGCGCTGGATCGCGGCAAGCGCTTCTGCTTCCTCTACACCGACCTTGGGAACCCGACGTCGAACGCGATCTACATGCGGCTCGGCTACCGGCCGGTGTGCGACTCCCGCGAGATCGCGTTCACGGCGGGGTCCGGCTGAAGGTCGGGCTCGGCGTGCGTTCGGCGCAACGGTTCTTGGCGCGGACCCCGGGCCGAGGGTGGCGGTCTTCCGGCAGGCGATTTGCGCAATTTGCGACCGCCTCGTGGGGCACCCCATCCCACCACCCACTTTCGATTCTATCGCCAGAATCGACAACGAATGTCACGAGACCGCACCAACATCGTGCCAACTCCGTAACGCCCAGCCCTCCGGATGCCGCTACAGCGGGATGTTGCCGTGCTTGCGCTTCGGGCCCGGCTCGCGCTTGGAGAGCGTCGCCTCGAGCGCGCGGATCAGGTACGGCCGCGTCCGTCTCGGCTCGATCACGTCGTCGACGTACCCGCGCTCGGCGGCCGAGTATGGGTTCGCGAACCGTTCTTTGTAGTCGGCGATCAGCTCGGCCCGCCGCGCCTCCGGATCCTCGGCTTCCGCGAGCTCCTGCCTGAACACGATGTTGACGGCGCCGTCAGGCCCCATCACGGCGACCTCGGCGGTCGGCCACGCGATGTTGACGTCTGCCCGGATGTGCTTGGAGCTCATGACGTCGTACGCGCCGCCGTATGCCTTGCGGGTGATCACCGTCAGCTTCGGTACGGTCGCTTCGGCGTACGCGTAGAGCAGCTTCGCGCCGTGCCGGATGACCCCGCCCCACTCCTGGGCGGTGCCCGGCAGGAACCCGGGCACGTCGACGAAGGTCACGAGCGGGACGTTGAACGCGTCGCACGTCCGCACGAACCGCGCTGCCTTGACGGACGCGTCGATGTCGAGCACACCGGCGAGCGCGGCCGGCTGGTTCCCGACGATGCCCACGGAGTGGCCGCCGAGCCGCGCGAAGCCGCAGACGATGTTCTCCGCGTGGGACGGCTGGATTTCGAGAAAGGCGCCGTCGTCGACGACCGTCTCGATCACCTGCTTGATGTCGTACGGCTTGTTCGGCGAGTCGGGGATCACCGCGTCGAGCTCGGGTGACTCGCGGTCGACCGGATCGGTCGGCGGCGCGTAAGGCGCTGTCTCGAGGTTGTTCTGCGGAAGAAAGGTGAGCAGGTAGCGGGC
Organism: Gaiella sp.; assembly: GCA_035716065.1. Taxonomy (GTDB): domain Bacteria; phylum Actinomycetota; class Thermoleophilia; order Gaiellales; family Gaiellaceae; genus Gaiella. Next base: position 15,145 of record DASTKF010000126.1, on the reverse strand, counting down.
GTCGTCGACGCACGCTTGCTCGTCCGGTGCGACGAGGTGCGCGACACCCGACTTCGTCGCGTGCGCGCTCGCGCCGCCGAGCTCCTCGAAGCTCACCTCCTCGCCCGTGACGGTCTTCACGACGTCGGGCCCCGTGATGAACATGTAGGACGTGCCCTCCGTCATCAGCACGAAGTCCGTGATCGCAGGCGAGTAGACGGCGCCGCCCGCGCAAGGCCCCATGATCAGCGAGATCTGCGGGACGACACCCGACGCCTGCACGTTCCGCCAGAAGATCTCGGCGTAGCCGGCGAGCGAGACGACGCCCTCCTGGATCCGCGCGCCGCCCGAGTCGTTGATGCCCACGACGGGGCACCCGACCTTGACGGCCATGTCCATCACCTTGCAGACCTTCTCCGCGAAGACCTCCGACAAGGAGCCGCCGAAGACGGTGAAGTCCTGGCTGAAGACACACACAGGTCTTCCGAACACCGTGCCGTACCCGGTGACGACCGCGTCGCCCCACGGTCTGTTCTCGCGCATGCCGAACTCGGTCTCGCGATGACGGACGAAGCGGTCGAGCTCGACGAACGAGCCGGGGTCGAGCAGCACATCGATCCGCTCGCGGGCAAGGAGCTTGCCACGCTCGTGCTGCCGGGCGACCGCCTTCTCCGACCCAGCGTGCGCCGCCGACTCGCCGAGCTCGCGCAGCCACGCGAGCTTTGCCTCGGTCGTCTCGTGCCGGTTCGACATCGCGCGGAGCCTAACGAGCGCTCGGGCGCGTTCGGGCGACAAGGGCAGTGATAGCGTCGGCCCGTGGGCGCGCCGCTCGACCGCTCGGCGACCTGGCCGTACGAGGACGGAGAGCCGGGACGCTTCTCGTACGCGCGTGCCGACCACCCGACCGGGGCCGCCTGCGAGGAGGCCCTCGGCGCGCTCGACGGCGGCCACGCGCTCCTCTATCCGTCCGGAATGGGGGCGGTCACGACGGTCGTGCTGACGATGCTGCCCCCCGGCGGCACGATCGCGCTCGCCGAGGGCGCGTACTACGGCCATCGGGTGCTGTTCGACCATCTCGCGCCCTGGGGCGTGAACGTCGTCGAGTTCGACCAGACCGGCCCACCGCCGGCGAACGCGGACCTGATCTTGCTCGAGGCGCCCGCGAACCCGCTTCTCACGATGCCCGACCTCGACGCGGCGGCAGCGCACTCCGCGCCGGTCGTCTGCGACGCCACGGTGGCGACGCCGCTCCGGCTGCGGCCGCTCGAACAGGGTGCCGACGTCGTCGTCCACTCGGCCACGAAGATCCTCGCCGGGCACGACGATGTGCTCGCGGGGGTGACCGTGACGCGTGACCCCGAGCTGCGTGACCGGCTCCACCTCACACGGCGCCTCGCCGGGATCGTCGCCTCGGCGGACACCGCGTGGCTCGTGCGGCGCGGTCTCGAGACGCTCGAGATACGGCTCGCGCGCCAGGAGGCGACCGCCCGCGAGCTTGCGGAACGCCTCGCGGCGCACCCCGCCGTGAGGACGGTTCGCTACCCGGGCTTCTCCTTCCTCGTCTCGTTCGACGTCGCTGACGGCGCGGCGGCGGCCCTCGTCGAGCGCGCGATCCGGGTGATCGAGAACGCCACGAGCCTCGGCGGGACGCGCTCCAAGCTCGAGGCACGCCACCGCTGGGAGGGCGACCGCATCCCGACGGGCCTGATCCGGCTCTCGGTCGGGCTCGAGGAGCCGGAGACGCTCTGGAGCGATCTCGAGACTGCTCTCGACGGCGCCTGACCCAGACGATCACGGGGACGGCTCCTCGACGAGGGGCGCAACCCGTTCGACGGAGAGCTCGAGCTGCGTGACCTCGTCGCGGAGCGGCCACAGGAAGACGCGCTGCACGCCCGCGCTCGCGAACGCCGCGAGCCGCTCGGCGCACGTCTCGGCCGGACCGATGGGGAGCGAGAGCGCGCGGAGCGCGCCGACCGGGCGGCCGAGCATCGGCGCGAGCACGTCGGCGAGCATGCACTCCGCTTCGTCGCGGTCCTCGCGGGTTCGAGGGATTCTCGCGCGTCGGTCGTCGCGACGCGAATCGATCGTCGACCGAGGTGGCCGCTGCGACCGGCTCGGGGGATAATCGCTCGAGGTGGCTGCCATGGTCGAGGTCGACCTGGGACGTCGGGCGTACGCGAGCGAGGCATGGCTGGAGGCGTACGAGCAGCTGAGCGCTGCCGATCGGCGCGAGCCGCTCGGAGCCCAGGACGTCCGGCTACTGGCGACCTCGGCCTACATGATCGGCCGAGAGTCCGAGTACCTCGACCTGCTCGAGCGCGCCCATCGTGCGCACCTCACCGCGGGTGAGCGCCTCGAGGCCCTTCGCTGCGCGTTCTGGCTGGGCATCGGCCTCGCGGGGCGCGGAGACGCCGGACGCGCGGGCGGCTGGCTCGGCCGGGCGCAGCGACTACTCCACGAATGCGGCGCCGACCGGGTCGAGCGCGGCTACCTCCTGCTGCCGTTGGTGTTCGAGCAAGAGGCGAGCGGCGACCTCGAAGCCGCCGCGGCGACCGCTGCGGAGGCTGCGACGATCGGCCGAGACCACGGCGACGCGGACCTGTTCGCCCTCGCGGCGCACGAGCAAGGACATGTCCTGATCCGACTCGGGCGCGGCAAGGACGGCCTGCGGCTGCTCGACGAGACGATGGTGGCGGTCACGGCCGGCGAGTTGTCCCCGATCGTCTCGGGAATCGTCTACTGCGGCGTCATCCTCGCCTGCCGGGACGCATCCGAGCTCCGGCGCGCGCAGGAATGGACGGCCGCCCTCTCGGACTGGTGCGACCGACAGCCGGACCTCGTCGCGTTCACGGGCCGTTGCCTGACGCACCGCGCCGAGCTCCTCCATCTGCACGGCGCGTGGGCCCCGGCGCTCGAGGCGGCCCGCCGAGCGGAGGAGCGTTCCGGGCGGGCGGAGAACCCGGCCGCCGCGGGAGAGGCCTGTTACCGCCGCGGGGAGATCCACCGCATGCTCGGACAGTTCCGTGCCGCGGAGGAGGCCTACCGGGAGGCGAGCCGAAACGGCCGGGAGCCTCAGCCCGGCCTCGCCCTGCTCCGCTCCGCGCAAGGGAAGGTCGAGGCTGCCGCTGCCTCCGTCCGGAGGGCGCTGGCGGAGTGCTCCGAACCGGCGCGGCGGGCAGGCCTCCTGCCGGCCTTCGTCGAGATCGCGCTCGCGGTAGGCGACGTCGCGGCCGCGCGCGCGGCGAGCGACGAGCTGTCGGCGCTCGCGCAGGGTCACGGCGGCGGGGCGCTCGGGGCGAGCGCGGCCGGCGTGCGGGGTGCCGTCGAGCTGACGGAAGGCGATGCTGCAGGCGCGCTCGTGTCGCTGCGCCAGGCGGCGGAGACGTGGCGCCGGCTCGAGGCGCCGTACGAGGTGGCTCGGGCCCGCGAGCTCCTCGGCCTGGCCTGTCGCGCGCTCGACGACGAGGACACCGCCGCGCTGGAGCTCGACGCGGCGCGCACGACGTACGCACGACTCGGCGCGGTGCCCGATCTCGCCAGAGTTGATCTGCTCGCCGGCGGTGCGCGACGCGAGACTCACGGCCTCACGAAGCGTGAGGTCGAGGTGCTACGTCTGGTGGCGGCCGGGCAGACGAACAAGGCGATCGCGGCCAGGCTCGTCGTCAGCGAGCGCACCGTCGATCGGCACGTGAGCAACATCCTGGCGAAGCTGCGCGTCTCCTCGCGCGCCGCGGCCACCGCATCGGCGTACGAGCACGGCCTGCTCTGAGCCTGCTGGGTGGAATCACCCATGGCGGTCCACTGCATCGGGTTGAGTGGTTCGGCCGATGCGCTCCGGCCCGGGCGCGCCTAGCCTCGATCGCAAACGTTCACGCGAAGGAGGAAGTGCGATGCCGAACGTGTCCAGAGAGACAGCAGCAGAGCGCATAGCGTTCGAGGGGATCGATATCCGGCTCGAGCACCTCGAGGGCGGGTACTCGGTCTGCTTCGAGTCGCACTCGGCGGACGGCGACCTCGCCGGATTGTTCGAGGGACTGCCCGACGATCGCGCACAGCTGCCCCGCTGGGGATACGTGGTCACGGGCCGGACGGGCTTCCGGTTTTCGGACCGCGAGGAGACCTACGAAGCGGGCGACGCCTACTTCGTTCCGCCGGGCCACACGCCGATCCACTACGCCGGGGCGGAGATCGTCGAGTTCAGTCCCACGGACATTCTCGGCGAGACGATTCCGGTGGTCATGCGGAACCTCGAGGCGGCCGGCGTCACGATGCAGGGCTCATGAGGCTCTGCGAAGGTCGAGGCGGGCTCGAGTGACGAAGCGCGTGGAGGCGATACATCGCTTCGACGTGCCCGTCGAGCGAGGCTTCGCGTTCATCACCGATACCGGGAACTGGTCGAGCTTCTGGCCCGGCTTCGTCCGTCTCGAAGACGGCACCCGCTGGCAAGAGCCCGGGGACACCGCACGGCTCGTGACGCGGCTGCTGGGACGAGAGCGTGAGCTCGTCATGACGCTCCGGTCGTACGAGCGGAACCGGCTCGTCGCGTACACGAGCCGGCAGCCCGGCCTCCCGGACGCGCAGCATGAACGGCACTTCGAAGGCGATGGGGACGGGTTCCGCTACCGGCTCGTCGTCGAGTACGAGCCTCGCGGCGGGATCGCGGGGTTGGTCGACCGCGTCCTGCTCCCGCGCGCCGTACGGCGCGCGCTCGAGAGAACGCTCACGACGCTGGACGAGACCCTGGCGTCGTAGCCTGCGGCCCTCCCCGAGCGAGCCGTACAGTGGGTGTGCCCAGATCGAGTGAGAGGCAGGTGCGCATGAGCGAAGCAGCGGACAAGGCGATCTTTGCCGGTGGGTGCTTCTGGGGGATGCAGGATCTCTTCCGGAAGCAGCCCGGCGTTCTCGCGACACGGGTGGGGTACACGGGTGGCGACGTGTCGAAAGCGACGTACCGCGACCACGGCACGCACGCCGAGGCGATCGAGATCGTCTTCGATCCCGAGCAGACGTCGTATCGCACGCTGCTCGAGTTCCTGTTCCAGATCCACGACCCGACGACGCGGAACCGCCAGGGCAACGACGTCGGGACGAGCTACCGCTCGGCGATCTTCACCCTCGACGACGAGCAGCGGCGGATCGCCGAGGAGACGATCGCCGAGGTCGATGCGTCTGGCCTCTGGCCGGGGAAGGTCGTGACGGAGGTGGCTCCCGCAGGCCCGTTCTGGGAGGCCGAGCCCGAGCATCAGGACTACCTCGAGCGGTACCCGAACGGCTACACCTGCCACTTCGTGCGGCCGGCGTGGGCGCTCCCCAGCGGGGTAGAAGCAACCGCGGGCTGATCCAGCTGGGGCTCGCCTCGACGACACGGGCTCGGCGGCATCGGGGCGACCGCGCAATCGCCGTCATCCGCCGACGCCGCGTCCCGAGCCGCTCGAGCCACTCGTGAGGCGCTGCGCGATCCAGACCGGGATCGCCGACACGACGATGACGACGAGCGCGATCGCGTTCACGATCGGCAGGTTCTGGCCCTGCCGGATGAAGCCGAACAGGAGCAGCGGCAGCGTGTTCTGGGCGCCCGCGGTGAAGTACGTGACGACGATCTCGTCCCACGAGAGCGCGAACGCCAGCAGGCCGCCGGCGACGAGCGCCGTCCCGACCGTCGGCAGCGTGACGTAGCGGAACGTCTGGAACCCGGTCGCGCCGAGGTCGGCCGATGCCTCGAAGAACGAGCCGGACGTGCGGCGCAACCGGGCGAGCACGTTGTTGTAGACGACCACGACGCAGAAGGTCGCGTGCCCGATGACGACCGTCCAGAGCGAGAAGCTCACGCCCCAGATCACGAAGAACGAGTTGAGCGCGAGGCCGGTGATGATCCCCGGCAGCGCGATCGGCAGCACGAACAGGAACGAGATCGAATCCCGGCCGAAGAACCGCGAGCGGGCGAGGCCGAATGCCGCGAGTGACCCGAGCACGAGCGCCACCGCCGTCGCGAGCAGGCCGGCGCGGAGCGACAGCCAGAGCGCGGTTCGCACCTCCTCGTCGTTCCAGGCTTGGTGGAACCACTTCGTCGTGAAGCCGGGGATCGGCCAGCTCTGGATGTTCGAGGAGTTGAACGCGTAGAGCGCCATGATCCCGAGCGGGATCCAGAGGAACGCGACGACGAGTGCGCCCCACGCCCACAGCCCGATGCGCGTCGCGCGGGTCTCCATCAGAGCGACTCGAACGCCCCGAGGCGCTTCATGATGACGAGGTAGACGGCCATGATCGCGAGCGGCACCGTCGCGAACGCGGCGGCGAACGGCGCGTTGTTGGCGAGACCGAGGTTCTCGAAGACGACCGTCCCGATGAGCGACGAGCCCGGCCCGCCGACGAGCGACGGAGCGATGTAGTCGCCGAGCGTCAGCGAGAAGGTGAAGATCGAGCCGGCCGCGAGACCGGGCACCGCGAGCGGGAGGATCACGCGGCGCAGCGTCGTCGGGCCATGCGCTCCCAGGTCCGCGGAGGCCTCGAGGTAGGACTGCGGTACGCGCTCGAGCGCCGCGTAGACGGGCAAGACCATGAACGGGAACCAGATGTACGTGAACACGATCCACATCGCCCAGTTCGTGTAGGCGATGTTCAGATCGGGCAGGCCGACGAGGTTGAGAGCCCAGTTGAGCGCGCCGTCCGGGTTCAAGATGAGTCGCCACGAGTAGACGCGGACGAGGTAGCTGACCCACAGGGGGAGCACGGTCGCGACCAGGAGGATCACCCGCAACCGAGGCCCGGCGATTCGCACCATGAAGTACGCGTACGGGAACGCCAGCACCAGGCAGGTGAGCGTCACCGCGGTCGCCATGGCGACCGTCCGCAGGATGATCGTCGGGTAGGGCGCGTCCGCGATCGCGCGGAAGTTGTCGAGGTTCCACGAGTGGATGACCTTCCCCGTGAACGAGTCGGTCGTCCAGAAGCCCTGGATCAGCAGCGCGGCGAGCGCCGCGACGTACACGAAGACGAACGCCGCGACGGGCGCGGAGATCTGGCCGAGCGTCTTGAGCCGCGGCCGGCGCCAGGTGAACCGAGACAGGGCACGGAGGGCGCCCCCGGCAGGGGCGCCCTCCTGGATCCGTGCGGGATCGGCCGCCAAGCCGGCGTGCTACCCCTTGACCTGGGTCCAGGCCGTGGTCCAGGCCCGGAGGTCCATGCAGTTCTTCTGACCGTTGCCGCAGTCAGCAACAGGCGTCTTCCAGAACTTGATCGAGCGGTAGTAGGCCTCGGGCTTGTTGGCCGAGTACTGCGCGCACGAGCCCTTCGACAGCGAGTCCATCACCTTGCACGCCTTCTTGTTGACCGGCGTCTCGCCGAAGTAGATCGCCTGCTGGGCCTGCGGCTTCGGCTGCGTGATGTACTGCATCCACTTGTAGGCGCAGTTCGGATGCTGCGCCTCGGTGGAGAGCATGTACGAGTCGGCCCAGCCCGTCGCGCCCTCCTTCGGGATCAGCGCGGCGACCGGCACCTTGTCGGCCGCGAGCGTGTTGACCTGATACGGCCACGAAGCGCCGATCGTCGAGCCGCCGTTCTTGAACAGGTCGATCTGGTCGGACGCGAGCCCCCAGTACTTCTTGATCAGCGGGCGCTGCGCCTTCAGCAGCGTGACGACGGCGGCGAGCTGCGCCTTCGTGAGCTCGTACGGGTCCTTGATCCCGAGCGCAGGCTTCGTCTTCGAGAGATACAGCGCGGCGTCCGCGATCTGGATCGGGTTGTCCGGGATCGTGATCTTGCCCTTGTTCGCGGGCGAGTAGATCGCGGACCAGCTCGTCGGCTTCTTCTTGAACGACTTCGTGTTGTACATCAGCACGTTCGGTCCGAACTGGATCGAGATGCCGTAGTGCTTGCCGTCGACCGTGTTGTGCGGCGGCGACTGGAACGCCTTGTAGAAGTCCTTGTATGCCGGGATCAGCTTGACGTTGACCTCGGCCACGGCGCCGGCGTAGATCAGCCGCAGACTGGCGTCACCGGACGCGGAGACGACGTCGTACTGGCCGCCACCGCCCGACGTCATCAGGTTGAACATGTCGTTCGAGCTGCCGGCGTACTTCGCCGAGACCTTGCAGCCGCTCGCCTTCTCGAACGGAGCGACCCACTGCTTCTCCGCGTACCCCTCCCAGACGACCATCGTCAGCTTGCCCTCGCCCTTGCCGACCGACGACGGCACCGCACTGCCCTTCGAGACGCCCGCCGCCGGAACAGCGAGCGCCGCGACAACCGCCGCCAACGCGACGTGCACGAAGCGAATCCGCTTCACGTTCCCTCCTCCTCGATTGCGAACTCCACATCCGGCCGCCAGTGCAACCGGACGCGCCTGCCCTCCATGCGATCGATGTCCTCCGATCTCGTCTCCAGGTTCTGCTGCACAACCGTCAGCTCGCCGCCCTCGTCGAGCGCGACGACGAACTTCGTCGACGGCCCGAGGTAGGCGGTCGCGCGCACCGTGCCCGGCTCGCCCTCCCCCGCCTCGAACGGCAGCAGGCGGATCTTCTCGGGGCGCACGGTGAACGTCCTCCCACCCCGCTCGAGGATGTTGGACGTCCCGATGAACCCCGCCACGAACGTCGTCGCCGGGTGCTCGTACATCTCCGCCGGCGAGCCGACCTGCTCGATCCGGCCCTGGTTGAAGACGGCGATCCGGTCGCTCATCGTGAGCGCCTCTTCCTGGTCGTGCGTGACGTAGACGAACGTCATCCCGAGCTCCTGCTGGAGCTGCTTGAGCTCGATCTGCAGCTCCTGGCGGAGCTTCAGGTCGAGGGCGCCGAGCGGCTCGTCGAGGAGCAGCGCGCGCGGCGTGTTGACGATCGCCCGCGCGAGCGCCACCCGCTGCCGCTGCCCGCCGGACAGCTGGCCTGGCTTGCGCGCGCCGTACCCCTCGAGCCTGACGCGGGCGAGCGCCTCGCTCGCCTTCGCGCGGCGCTCCGACTTCGCGACCTTCCGCACCCGCAGCCCGTACTCGACGTTCTGCTGCACGGTCATGTGCGGGAAGAGCGCGTAGTCCTGGAAGACCGTGTTGACCGGCCGGTCGAACGGCGGGCGACCGGAGACGTCCGTCCCCCCGAGCTCGATCCTGCCTTCGTCGGGCCGCTCGAAGCCGGCGATCATCCGCAGCGTCGTCGTCTTGCCCGAGCCGGACGGGCCGAGCATCGTGAAGAACTCACCGCGCACGACGTCGAGGTCGACCCCGTCGACTGCGGCGACGTCGCCGTACCGCTTCCGCACGCCGACGATGCGGATGTCGATGTCGACGCCGCTGCTAGCCATCGACGGCTGCGACCGACTCCACGAGCAGGGCGAGACCCTCCTCGAGCTCCTCGTCGGAGATCGTCAGCGCGGGGAGCAGCCGGATCACGTTGCCGTAGAGGCCGCACGCGAGCAGGAGCAGGCCGCGCTCGAACGCCGCGTCGACGATCGCCTTCGCGCGGTCGGGCGTGCGCTCGGCAAGCTCGAACGCGATCATCGGCCCGAGCCCGCGCACGTCGCCGATCTCGGGCCGCGCGGCTGCGAGCGCGTCGAGCCGTTCGCGGAGCGTCTTGCCGAGCCGCGTCGCGGCCGCGAGGAACTCCGGCTCGCGGACCGCCTCGAGGACGGCGATCGCCGCGGCACAGGACAGCGGATTGCCGCCGAAGGTGCCGCCGAGCCCACCCGCCGGAACGGCGTCCATCAGCTCGGCCCGGCCCGTGACCGCCGCGAGCGGGAGCCCGCCGCCGATCGACTTGCCCGACACGAGCAGGTCGGGCTCGACGCCCTCGTAGTGGTCGATCGCCCACATCTTCCCGGTGCGCCCGACGCCGGACTGCACCTCGTCGTCGACGTAGAGGATCCCATGCCCGGCGCAGAGCTCGGCGAGGCGCGCGGGAAAGTCCGGCGGCATCGGCACGAAGCCGCCCTCGCCCTGAACGGGCTCGAGCAGCACGCAGGCCACGGTCAGCGGGTCGACCTCGGACTTGAAGAGCTTCTTCATGCCCGCGATCGCATCGTCGGTCGTGACGCCGCGGTACGGGTACGGCGCGGGCGCCCGGTACACCTCGGGCGCGAACGGCCCGAAGCCGGCCTTGTACGGGTGCACCTTGCTCGTCATCGTCATCGTCAGGAGCGTGCGGCCGTGGAAGGCGTTGTCGAAGACGACCACCGCCGGACGGCCGGTGGCCGCGCGCGCGATCTTGACCGCGTTCTCGTTCGCCTCGGCCCCGGAGTTGACGAGGATCGACTTCTGCTGGTCACCCACGCACGGCGAGAGCTCCGCGAGCAGGCGGCAGGTGTCGACGTACGGCTCGTAGACGCCGACCATGAAGCACTGGTGCAGGTACTGGTCGACCTGGTGATGGATCGCATCGACGACCGGCGCGAAACGGTGACCCGTGTTCTGGCATCCGATCCCGCCGGCGAAGTCGACGAACACCCGCCCGTCGACATCGGTCACGCGCGCGCCGTCGGCGCCGGCGACGACGAGACGCGGCGTCGACACGCCGCCGCTCACGTAGCGCGCCCGGTCGGCGAGGACCCGGTCGTGGGAGAGGTGCTCCGTCGTCTGCATGCGCGCGAGTATGCACATCGCGGCAAAGCCTCGCAACGCGCGGCATGATCGCAAAACCGCCACGCAATGCGCAGGTTCCGCTACGGGGAATCCTCTAGACGGTCTGAGCTCCCGCCACGCTGCAGTTGCGACCGCGAAGGGGCGCCTTCAGCGATCTGCCCCGCCGAAGGCGACGAGGATCCGACCGCAGGATCCGGCTCCTGCCGGATCCTGCCTGGCGAACAAGCCCTCAGGGCCGGTGCGGTTTGCCACACCCCGCACCCCTGGGACGTCTGACACGATACGACCATGGACAGCAGCCCGACGATCCTCATCGTCGACGACCACCCGAGCTTCCGGCGTTGCGCGCGGGTGCTCCTCGAGGAGGACGGCTTCGCGGTCGTCGGCGAGGCCGAGGACGGTGCCGACGCGCTCCAGGCGATCGATCAGCTCCATCCGGACGTCGTGCTGCTCGACGTCCAGCTTCCCGACATGGACGGCTTTGCCGTCCTCGAGCGCCTCGGGCCGGCGAGGCCGCAGGTCGTCCTCGTCTCGAGCCGGGAGGCGTCCGACTACAACGGCCTCATCCGCTCGAGCGGCGCACGCGGCTTCATCGCCAAGGCCGAGCTGACGGGCGCCGCTGTTCGCTTCCTTCTGCGGTGACGCGCGGCCGGCTCGCGGCCGCGGTCCTCGTCGGGTCCGTGGTGTACGCCGGCGCCGTCTACCTGGTGGCGACCGCGGACCTCGGCCAGCCGCGCGTCCTGATCGCGGTCGTCACCGTCGCCGGCCTGATCTTCACCGTCGCCGGAACGGTCGCCGCCCTCCAGCGACCCGACAACCGAACCGGCGCGCAGATGCTCGCCGTCGGGCTCCTCTGGTCCTTGGGCGCGCTCCAGCTCTCGCAGACGCCGCTCGTGTTCACGGTCGGCTACGTCCTCTCCGGTATCGCCTTCGTCGCGTTTGCGCACCTGATCCTCTCGTACCCGACCGGCCGTCTCCAACCGGGTGACGAGTGGATCGTGTGGGCCGTGCTCGTGATCGTGACGATCGGTCCGCTCACGATCACGCTCGTCGACCCGACACCGATCGCGGGATGCGACGGTTGCCCGGAAAGCGCGTTCCTGATCGCCGATCGCCCCGGTCTCGCGCGCTTGGCCGCGCTCGCTCTGGGGATCTCCGCGGCGGCGCTCGTGACCCTCGTCTTCATCCGTCTCGTCCGGCGCTTCCGTGCCGCCTCGCCGCCGCTGCGGCGCGTGATCGGGCCGGTCTACTTCTTCACCCTGGTCGCCCTCCCTGGGTTCGTGGTGTCGAACGCCCTCTGGACCTTCGAGGAGACCCTGGGATTCGCGGTCGAGCTGGCCGCACTCGCGGCGCTCGCGCTGATGCCGGTCGCGTTCCTCGCAGGGATCCTCCGCACGCGCCTCCAGCGCGCCGGGATCGCCGATCTCGTCATCGCTCTCGGCAACGGCCGGCCGCTCCGGGACGCGCTCGCCGACGCGCTCGGCGACCCGTCGCTCGGCCTCGCCTACTGGTCGTCCCAGCGCCAGGCGTGGGTGGACGAGGAGGGCCGCACGATGACCGAGCCGATCGCGCGAGGCGCCCATGCCGCGACGTTCGTCGAGAACGACGGCAAGCGCGTCGCCGCCCTTCTGCACGACCGGAGCCTGGCCGACCAGCGTCCGCTCGTCGACGCCGTGGCGGCGACGGCGGGGCTCGCGTTCGAAAAGGAGCGCCTCCAGGCCGAGCTCCGGGCGCAGTACCGCTTCCTCGAGACGATCATCGACACCGCACCGAGCTTGTTATCTGTGGTCGACACCGAGGGCCGGATCCGGAACTTCAACCACGCGGTGGAGATCGCAAGCGGGCTCCAGGGCCGCGCGCTCGTCGAGGGGCGGTTCTTCTGGGAGGTCTTCATCGACCCGGCCGAGCGCGAGGCAATGATCCAACGCTTCCGGGATGCGTCGCCGGCCTTCCCCGCCTCCGCGTACGAGAACGTCTTCACGAACGCGCTCGGGGAGGAGCGCGTGATCGCCTGGCAGACGGCGCCGCTCGTCGATCAGAACGGTGATGTCGTGCGGATCGTCGCCGGCGGGATCGACATCACGGACCGCAAGCATCGCGAGCTCGAGCTGCAGCGGCAGTGGGACTTCGCGACGACGGTCGCGGACACGATCCCGAGCTTCATCGTCATCACGGACCACGACGCGGTAGTGGCCCGACAGGGCGCGAACAGAGCCTTCTGTGACGTCTTCGGACGCTCGGAGGAGGAGCTCGAGGGGACGTCGTTCCTCGACCTCGTCGCGCGCGAGGACGAGTTCGCCGCGCGCATGGCGATCGCCGGGGCGGCGAACGGCGTCCCGCAGGCCGAGCGCGAGTCGCGCTGGCTGACGCGCGACGGCGGCGAGCGCATCGTTGCCTGGACAGCCACCCCGATCACGGATCCTTCCGGCGATGCCCGGGTGCTCCTCTCCGGCGCCGACGTCACCGACCGCAAGCGCCAGGAGGCCGAGGTCAGAGCGTCGCGGAGCCGAATCGTGGCCGCGACGGACGCTGCCCGGCGCCGGCTCGAGCGCAACCTGCACGACGGCGCACAGCAGCGGCTGGCCGCGCTCTCGCTCTCGCTTCGCCTCGCCGAGTCCCGGTTGCCCGACGAGGCCGAGAAGGCGGTGGAGATCCTCGCCGCCGCCCGGGTCGAGCTCACGCAGGCGCTCGAGGAGCTCCGGGAGCTCGCGCGCGGCCTCCACCCGAACGTCCTCACCGACCGCGGCCTCGGCCCGGCGCTCGAGTCGCTCGTCATCCGCTCGCCGATCCCGGTCGAGATCAACGTCCCGGACGAGCGCTTTCCACCCGCGATCGAGGCTGCCGCGTACTACGTCGCCGCCGAGGCGCTCGCGAACGTCGCGAAGTACGCCGACGCGACGCTCGCGGAGGTCCGCGTGGCGGACGACGACGACGGAGCCTCGATCGTCGTCGAGGTGGTCGACGACGGCGTCGGCGGCGCCGATCCCGCTCGAGGCTCGGGGCTCGTAGGCCTCGTCGACCGCGTCGAGTCGCTCGACGGCACGTTCGCCGTGGAGAGCCCGCCCGGCGGCGGCACCCGTATCCGCGCGACGATCCCGACCGCGCCCCGCGTCGTGCCCCTCTAGATGGTTGATCGGCATCCGAGACCGGCCCTCTCGTACCCGTAGACTGCGACCCGCATGGGTGAGCTTCCGACCGGCACCGTCACCTTCCTCTTCGCCGACGTCGAGGGGTCGACGAAGCTCGTCCAGAGCATCGGCTCCGCCTACTCGGGCCTCATCGCGGACGTGCGGCGCCTCCTGCGGGAGGAGATCTCGACGGAGTCCGGGGCCGAGGTCGACGCAACCGGCGACGAGCTCTCGGCGGTGTTCGGCGAGGTCGAGCCGGCGTTGCGATCGGCGCTCGCCGGTCAGGCTCGGATCCGCGACCACGGCTGGCCGGACGGGGCCGTCGTCAAGGTGCGCATGGGCCTCCACACCGGCGTGCCTCAACTCGGCGAGGAGGGCTACACCGGTCTCGATGTGATCCGCGCCTCGCGCATCGCAGCAGCAGGGCACGGCGGCCAGGTCCTGCTCTCTTCCACCGCAGCGCCGTTCGTCACCGGCGTCGAGACGCGCGATCTCGGCACCCATCGCCTCCAGGGCCTGCCCGATCCCGAGCGCATCCACCAGGTGATCGCCGACGGGCTCCCGCGCGACTTCCCGCCGCTGCGCGGCACCGTCTCGCAGCTAGGCGACGCGCGCCGCGTGGTGCTCGCCGACGACTCGGTGCTGCTGCGCGAAGGCGTCGCCAGGCTGCTCGAGGAGGCCGGCTTCGAAGTCGTCGCGCAGTCCGGAACGGCAGACGACCTGCTTCGCCACGTCGCGATGCACAAGCCGGACGTTGCCGTGGTCGACATCCGCATGCCCCCGACCCACACCGACGAGGGCCTCCAGGCCGCACGCGAGATCCGTGAGAAGCACCCGGGTGTCGGCGTCCTGCTCCTCTCGCAGTATGTCGAGCCGAGCTACGCGATGGCGCTGCTCGAGACGAGCGCCGAGGGCGTCGGCTACCTCCTCAAGGACAGGGTCGCTGACCTCGAGCAGTTCGGCACGGCCGTGCGCCGGGTCGCCGACGGCGGCTCCGCACTCGATCCGGCCGTCGTCAGCGAGCTCGTCGGCCGCAAGCGCCGGGACGATCCGATCGAGCAACTCACCGCGCGCGAGCGTGAGGTGCTCGAGCTGATGGCCGAGGGCCGCTCGAACCAGGCGATCGCCGAGCGCCTCTTCGTCACCCTCCGCGCGGTGGAGAAGCACGTGACGAGCATCTTCACGAAGCTCGGCCTGCCGGCCTCGACCGACGACCACCGCCGGGTGCTCGCGGTCCTCGCGTTCCTCCGCGCCTAGCCACGCGTTCGCCATTGCGTGCGGTTTGCCGAACCCCACGTGGCGGGAATGCCGAAGCGTGCAGCTCGATGTCGAGGGGCACACTCGAGCCATGGTTCGCAGTTGGCTCTCACAGTCGCATTCCGGGACACGCGAGATCGCGGGCCTGGCCGTGCTCTACGGCCTCTACGAGGTGATCCGCGGGGCCGGCACGGAGAACGTGCAGGCCGCGATGCGC
>DASTKF010000125.1:0-18611 GCA_035716065.1 Gaiella sp. | reverse complement strand
CTCGGCGTGCAGCGGCCCGGCGCGTTCGCCGAATACGTCGCGCTGCCCATGACGAACGTGTGGCACCACTGGCCGCGCGTCCCCGACGAGGTGGCCGCGATCTTCGACCCGCTCGGCAACGCGGTGCACACCGCGCTCACGTTCCCGGTCCTCGGAGAGGACGTGCTCGTCACCGGCGCGGGACCGATCGGCTGCATGTCGATCGCCGTCGCGCGCCATGCTGGGGCGCGCCACGTGGTCGTCACGGACCTCGAGCCGAACCGGCTCGAGCTCGCCCGGCGGATGGGCGCGACGCTCGCCGTCGACCCGCGCGAGCGCGACCTCGCCGACGTCCAGCGCGAGCTCGGGATGACCGAGGGGTTCGACGTCATGTTCGAGATGTCGGGCAACGCCGACGCGCTCCGGACGGGCATCGGGCAGATGGCCCACGGCGGTCGCGTCGCAATCCTCGGGATCCCCACCGCTGCGGTCGAGCTCGACCTCGACCCGGTGATCTTCAACATGCTCACGCTGAAGGGGATCTACGGTCGCGAGATGTACGAGACCTGGTACCAGATGAGCGTGATGATCGACTCGGGCCTCGACGTCTCGCCGGTGATCACCGACCGCTTCGCGTACACCGACTACGACGAGGCGTTTGCGATCGCCGGCTCCGGCGGGTCGGGCAAGGTCCTCCTCGACTGGAAGGGGCACTAGATGTACGGCGCAGTGCGCGACGACCTGCGGGCGAGGCTCGCCGGGCTGGAGGACGACGGGCTGCTCAAGCGGGAGCTCGTGATGACGACGCCGCAGGGCTCGCACGTCGGCGTCGCCGAGCGCGGCGAGCTGCTCAATCTCTGCGCCAACAACTACCTCGGTCTCGCGAACCATCCGGAGATGGTCGCCGCCGCGCACGAGGCGCTCGACCGGTGGGGCTACGGCATGGCGTCCGTGCGCTTCATCTGCGGCACCCAGGAGCTGCACCGCGACCTCGAGGAGCGCCTGTCGGCGTTCCTCGGCACCGAGGACACGATCCTCTTCGGCTCCTGCTTCGACGCGAACGGCGGCGTCTTCGAGGCGCTGCTCGACGAGAACGACGCGGTGATCTCCGACCAGCTCAACCACGCGTCGATCATCGACGGGATCAGGCTCTGCAAGGCGCGGCGGCTTCGCTACGCGAACGGCGACATGGACGAGCTCGAGGCGCGCCTCCAGGAGTCGTCCGACGCGCGGTTCCGGCTGATCGCCACCGACGGCGTCTTCTCGATGGACGGCTACGCCGCCAAGCTGGACGAGATCTGCGACCTCGCCGAGCGGCACGAAGCGCTCGTGCTCGTCGACGACTCGCACGCGGTCGGCTTCGTCGGGCCGCAGGGGCGTGGCACCCACGCGCAGTTCGACGTCGTCGAGCGCGTCGACATCCTCACCGGGACGCTCGGCAAGGCGGTCGGCGGCGCGAGCGGGGGATACGTGTCCGGCCGAAAGGAGGTCGTGGACATCCTGCGCCAGCGCGCCCGGCCGTATCTCTTCTCGAACAGCGTCGCCCCCGTCGTCGTCGGCGCGAGTCTCCGCGCGCTCGACCTGATCGAGCGCTCCGACGACCTCCGCGACCGCCTCTGGGCCAACACGCGCTCGTTCCGCGCGCGGATGAGCGAGCACGGGTTCGACGTGCTCCCCGGCGACCACCCGATCGTCCCGGTGATGATCGGCGACGCATCCGAGGCGGCGCGGTTCTCCCAGGCGCTCGTCGCGAACGGCGTCTTCGCCGTCGCGTTCTCCTACCCGGTCGTGCCGCTGGGAACGGCCCGCATCCGGACGCAGCTGTCCGCGGCCCACACCGATGCGGACATCGACGTCGCCGTGCAGGCATTCCTCGCCGCGCGAGCCGCGACATCGGCGTGACGAACGGTTCCAAGTGACACTGTGTCACTTGCCCGCCGGGCTGCCCGGCGAGGGGTGAGCCGTAGCGGGATCCGGCCGCGGGACCGACGGCGCCACGTAGCGGCGGGTGTGGACGTCGGCGTCGGCGAGGAGCTGCGAGTCGCTCCGGCGCTCCCACAGGGCGACCTCGACGCAGGAGACGAGACTCACGATTCCCATGCCGGCGAGGATTCCTGCGAGCACCGCGGTGAGGATCGGCTCGAAGACGAGCGAGATCGCCGCGAGAACCGCGACGCCGACGGTGCTCGGGAGCATCCCGTCGGCGATCGCGCGCGCAAGCGATGCCCGGCGGACTTCGTCCGGCAGCGGATCGGCCTTCGGCGTGCCGAGGAGCAGCCACCGCCGGTCGGTGACGAGCGCGAGCCCGCAGATCCCCGCTCCGAGCGCGAGACCGACGCCCGCCGCCGAAGGATCGGCGCCTGCGGCGATCGACCCGGCGAAGGCGAGGGCCGCCAGGCCCAGGCGGATCGCCGACAGGGCGAGTCGCTGGTGCGTCACCCGGTACACGGCGGGTTGCACGCTCGATGTCTAACAGGCGGAGCTGTCAGGCGGAGCGCGTCCGCCGGGCGGCCTCGCGCGCCTGGCGCTCGTACGGACTCCGGTCGTAGCCCGTCCGGAGGTAGCTGAGCGGCATCGCGAGCGGGCGATGCTGCATCTGCCAGATGTGACAGAGCTCGTGCGTGATCAGGTCGTCGCCGACGTCGGCGCGGCGGAGGAAGATCACGAAGTGCGTCGCAAAGCCGTCGTAGCGGCGCCACGGGCGCAACCGGAAGAGCCACGGCGTGACGACGATCCGCACGCCGCCGAGCCGCACAGGGCGGGGCCACCAGTCGAGCCGATCGAGTCGCTTCTTGGCGCGGACGAGCCGCGGGTCGCCGTGCACTAACCCTTCGGGAAGGGCTGCAGCTGGAGGAGCGCGTCGCGGCCCCCGATCAGCTGGTACACGCCGTAGTAGAGATTCGAGCGCGTCAGCTGGTCGACGCGGCGCGCCACGTCCGCAGGCATGAGGCCCGGCTCGATCCTCCGCTCGGCGCCGGGGAGAGTCCGGCTGATGGGTTGCGACAGGAGCCCGGGATTCTGGTTCTCGAGCACGTTGCGCCGGTACATCAGGACGACGGCGTCGACGCCCGCAGGCGGCGGGATCGGGCCGAGGAAGACGGTGACGTTGTCGACGCTCGGGTCGAACTTCAGCGTCCGGAGCGCCAGCTCGAGGCCCATCCGCCGCACGAGGATCCCGCGATCGGCCGACGCCGTCCCCGGGATCGCGCAGCTCTGGCCGGCACCGCAAAGCGAGTACTGGATCGCGTCGTCGGGCTGGACGAGGAGCGAGTCCTTGTCCTTGAACCCGTCGCCGGGGCGGATGACCTGGAAGCGAACACGCAGGTAGCCGAGGTTCCCGTCCTGGAGCGTGTTGCGACTCGCGACGACGTTGACGAGCTCGTCACCGTTCGGGAGCCGGTAGTTGCGCTGAACCTGGTCGGCGATCTGCATCGCTCCGAGCTCGCCGGGCTCCGACACGGGGAGCTGTGCCGTACCCCCCGTCGGGACGGCCTCGGACGAAGCCGGGTCGCGTAGCGCCTCGACGATGAGCGCGCCCACCGCAACACCGGTGACGAGGGCCAGCACCACATAGATGACGGCGAAGCGCCGGTTATAGCTCGATTTGCGCGCCCGATCCTCGCGGCTGGCCTTCTGGCTTTCCGCGGTGCGGGCAGGCTCGGCGTCGACCACTCGCTCCTGCGACGCGACGTCGCTCATGTGGGGTCCCCGTTCGAGACGGGCACTGTCGGCGGTGGAGGAACAGCCGGCGCCGTCCCTGGGCCACCGCGGCCGATCGCCGCCGAGAACTCGAGGGGCGGCCAGGCTGACTCGTCCCCGTAGTCGATCTCCGGGATCCTGATGCCCTGGGAGTTGAGCAGGTCGAGCAGCTCGTCGCCCATGATCTCGCGCTTGTCCTCCAGCGCGTCCGCGATCCGCTCGATCGCGCCCCGATTGAGAATCGCGAGGTTGTGGGCGGTGACGTATGCCTGGCCGATGACCTGCGCGGCGACGGTTCGCTTCCCGGGATCGCCGAGCACGCCGGCGATCGGATCTGCGTCGAAGGGGCCTCCGCCACCGGAGCGGCTCATGATCTGAAGCCCGATCTTCTCGAACCGGTCGAGCACGCGCCTGTGGGCCTCCTCCGCCGTTTCGTCGTCGCGGGGCGTTACGGTGAAGGGCTGCGGGCCCATCGCCGCCCGGCCGACCATCATCGCCGAGCGGGCGGTGACACCTGCGACGTCGCCGCCGACACCGTTCGAGTTCTCGCCGTAGACCACGCGCTCGGCCGCCATCGCGCCGAGCCCCCAGATGATGTCCTGGAACATCTCGTGCTGGAACGAGAAGAGACGCTCCTCCTTCTCGATCATCCAGTGGTGGCCGCCGACTCCCTGGTCGCCGCGCTTCTTGATCGTCAGGCGGGTCGACTCGCGGCTCGTCATGTAGACGTGGCCCGCCACGGCGTGGCCCGCCTCGTGAATCGCAACGGCGCGTCGCTCGTGGGGGACATACTCGGACCCGATCGCGGTGCCCGCGTCGAGGGTCGTGACCGCCTCGACGAGATCGTCCCACGCGAACGCCGTCCGGCCTGTGTGGTGCGCGATGGTCAACGCCATCGAGGTCGCCTGCTCGATCATGGCCGGGGAGTATCCGCTCATGATCCGCGCGATCTCGTCGCGCCGGTTCGGCAAGTCGAGCTCCGGGTCGTGCGAGACCTTCCCGATGTACAGCTCGAGGATGTCGAGCCGGTCGTCCTTGGTCGGTGTCCGGAACCAGACGTGACGGCCCATGCGGCCTGGGCGGATGAGCGCGGGATCGAGCCGGTCGATGGGGACGTTGGTCGCGCCGATGAAGTAGATCTGGTCCTTCCGCGGGCGTGCGGCCGGCAGGCGCAGCTTCGCGTTGCCGATCCGGCGAGGGACGATGAAGCTCGCGTCGAGCATCGTGTTCAGCTTGCTCGTGAAGGTCCGCCGCATCCACGGCGGGTTGTCGATGCCGTCCATGACGACCAGCAGCTGGTTGAGAGCGAGCCCGCCGCCGCCCATTCCGCCCATTCCGCCGGGGAACATGAAGTTGTAGAACTGACCAAGCCGCGCGTACATGCCGCTGGGCACGCCGTAGGACACCGGTGCGCGCTGCTCGAAGAGCCGGTCGCGCCACGCGCGGGTCTCGACGATCAGGTCACCAGACGGGTCGCGAGAGCCCCATGGGCCGTAGAAGAGGAAGTCCTCGACGTTCGCGCCGTTGGTCAGCGGGATGAACCCCTGGGCTCCCGTGCCGAGCGACTGCCGTCGCATGCCGACGGCGTCGATCTCGTCGATGAACACGATGCACTGACCACCCCACTTGCGGGCGAGCTTCTTGGCCCGACGTGCGAGGAGCCGGACGATAATCGCGTCGATTCCGATGAAGGTGGCGGCGAAGCCCGAGCCCGGCATCGAGATGAACGGCGAGTTGAAGCCCGTTGCGATCGCCTTGGCGAGCATGGTCTTGCCCGTACCCGGCGCGCCGAAAAGGAGCAATCCCCGCTCGCGCTTGCCGCCGGCGCGCTCGAACTGCTCTCCCGACTGCCAGATGTCGACGACGCGCCGCACCTCTTCCTTCGCCTCGATCTGTCCGCGGACGTCCTCGAGCTTGACTCCCCACTCCGCGTCGCCCGGCTCGAACGACTGCATCTGCGACATGTTCATGAGGAGCAACGGGCCGAACAGGATGGCGAAGTTGGCGAAGAAGAGGAAGAAGACGAAGACGGCCTGGACCCAGAGCGTGGGTGAGCTCAGGATGGTGCCGATCCCGTCGAAGATGAATCCGACGGTGCCGAGCCACGTGCCGCCGCGGAAGATCCAGACGATCGTGACGACCGTGATGAAGAGGATCGCGACCTTGAACCAGAACCGCCAGAACCAGGCCCGGCGGCGCCCGACGACGTCCTCCTCGCGGAGCGTCTGGCTTTCCAGGCCGAAGAGGCTTGGCCACGGGATCAGCCTGCGGAAGAGAAGATCGGCGAAGCCGCGGAAGACGATCACGATCGCCAGCGTGGCCAGAAGAGCCACCCACCAGTCCCAGTTGTTCCGGTGTGTGAACCAGACGAACAACGCGGGCGCAGTCAGGACGGCCACGACGGTGGCGGCGCGCGTCAGCTTCCGCCAGCTCTTCGCGAGCTCCAGTGAAGCCTCGCCCTGCGCCAGAGTGCCTGCGAGAGGCGCATCGATCGTCGCCATCGGTTCAGTGTACGCAGGTGCCCGAAGGGGCAGATGTTGGCGGACCGTTAAGCACCCCCCTGGGTTCGCCTCGCCGGGGAGACCGCGAAGGAACGCTGCTAGCGTCGGCCGCATGACAACACAGGCGACGCTCCACACCAGCGAAGGGCCCGTCGAGCTCGAGCTCTATCCCGGCGAGGCACCCAAGACGGTCGAGAACTTCACCAAGCTCGCGGCCGACGGCTACTACGACGGGCTCTCTTTCCACCGCGTGATCCCCGACTTCATGATCCAGGGCGGCTGCCCGACGGGCGACGGCACGGGCGGTCCGGGCTACACGTTCGAGGACGAGTTCAACGAGCACAAGATCGCCCGCGGCGCGCTCGCGATGGCGAACGCGGGGCCGAACACGAACGGCTCGCAGTTCTTCATCGTCACGGCCGACGCGTGCCCCTGGCTCGACGGCAAGCACACCGTGTTCGGCCGCGTCACGTCCGGACAGGATGTCGTCGACCGCATCTCGCTCGTCGACCGCGATCCGGGAGACCGCCCGAAGACGCCCATCACGATCGATCGCGTCGAGCTGGGCTGACACTTCGCGCGCTGCGGCACACCAGGTCGCGATCCGGCGTCGTAACATGGTTCGCGCGACGGCGGAAGACGAGGAGGTCGACGATGGCCGAGGTGGCGCTGGATGGTGTGAGCAAGGTCTTCGACGACGGGACGCGCGCCGTCGACGGCATGAACCTCGAGATCGAGGACGGCGAGTTCATGGTCCTCGTCGGGCCGTCCGGCTGCGGCAAGACGACCGCGCTGCGGATGGTCGCCGGCCTCGAGGAGATCACCGAGGGCACGCTCCGGATCGGCGACCGCATCGTCAACGACCTGACGCCACGCGAGCGGGACATCGCGATGGTCTTCCAGAGCTACGCGCTCTACCCGCACCTCTCGGTCTACGACAACATCGCGTTCAGCCTGAAGCTGCACAAGGTGGCGAAGGCGGAGATCGACAAGCGGGTGCGTGACGCAGCGCGCATCCTCGATCTCGAGCCGTATCTGAAGCGCAAGCCAAAGGCGCTCTCGGGCGGCCAGCGACAGCGCGTCGCGATGGGCCGGGCGATCGTGCGCCAGCCGTCCGCGTTCCTCATGGACGAGCCGCTCTCGAACCTCGACGCCAAGCTGCGCGTCCAGATGCGGGCCGAGATCAGCGAGCTGCAACGCAGTCTCGGGGTGACGACGCTCTACGTGACGCACGACCAGGTCGAGGCGCTGACGATGGGCGACAGGGTCGCCGTGATGCGCAAGGGCGAGCTGCAGCAGGCGGCGGAGCCGCAGGAGCTCTACGACCACCCGGTCAACCTCTTCGTTGCCGGCTTCATCGGCAGCCCGGCGATGAACATGCTCGAGGCGACGCTGCAGCGCGACGACGGGACGCTGAAGGTCGTGACGGGATCGCAGGAGATCCAGCTGAGCGAGGAGACGGTGAGTCAGCGGCCCGCGCTCCGGGGCTACGAGGGCCGGGAAGTCGTGCTCGGCATCCGGCCCGAGGATCTCGAGGATCACACGCTCGCGGGCGAGACCGCGCTCGGCGGGACGCTCGAGGGCAAGGTGACTCTGCGCGAGGCGCTCGGTGCCGAGATTCTGATCCACTTCGCGATCGACGCGCCGCCCGCGTTCACGGCGGACGTCAAGGAGCTCGCGGAGGACGTCGGCGACGACCGGGCCGAGGCCCACGCCAGGACGAGGTCTGCAGTCCTCGTCGGCCGCTTCGGCGCCCGCTCGCGCTTGAAGTCGGGTGAGCTGGCCGAGGTCGCCGTCGACACGCGCCAGCTCCACTTCTTCGACGCCGAGACCGGCCTCGGCATCTATGGCGACGGCTGAGCCGCCGGAAGGGATCAGCCCTTCACGGCGCCGGCGGTGAGGCCGGCCAGGATGTAGCGCTGGAAGATCAGGACCAGCGCGACAAGCGGCACCGTGATGATGATCGTGGCGGCCATGATCGTCCCCCAGGGTTGCTGGAACGCGCTCCCGGACTCGCCGACGAACGACGTGATCGCAATCGGGACGGTGTACTTGTCCGGGTCCTGGATGAAGGAGAGGGCGAACAGGTACTCGTTCCACGCGGCGATGAACGCGAGCAACCCGGTCGTGACGAGACCCGGGAGGAGCAGCGGCAGGAGCACCTTGTAGAAGACCTGGAACGGCGTCGCGCCGTCGACGTATGCGGCCTCCTCGAGATCCCCGGGCAGCGCCTCCATGAAGCTCGTCAGCACCCAGATCGTGAAGGGCAACGTGAAGATCAGGTAGGTGAAGAGGAGCGAGAACAGGGTGTCGTAGATGTTCGGAAAGTCGATCGGACCGAGGCTGAAGCCGCTGATCATCGTGTAGAGCGCGCCCAGGATCGCAATCGACGGGAACATCGTCATCGAGAGCATCAGGTACATCACGAGCGAGCGGCCGCGGAAGTGAAAGCGGCCGAGCGCGAACGCCGCCAGCGAGCCGATCGCGAGCGAGAGCAGCGTCACGCCGCCGGCGACGAGCGCGGAGTTGAGAAGCGCCTTGCGGAAGAACTCGGCCTGGAAGGCCTGCTTGAAGTTGTCGAGCGTCGGACTGTCGGGGATGTATTGCAGCGGGCTCGAGAAGAGATCGCCCTCGGGGGTGAACGCGCAGCGCAGCGCCCAGGCGAAGGGGAAGAGCGCGTAGACGAAGACGACGATCACGAGGAGGTAGAACGGCACCCGTTTGAGCGATCGTCCGAGCGGGCTACGCCAGAACACGCGGCTCCGGCTGACCGGGCGAATGACGGGCCTTGCTGCCTCGCTGGCGGTGCTCATCGCATCGCCACCCGCTGGAAGGTCAGGTAGATGATGACGAAGAGCGCGATGACGACGAAGATCGCCATGCTGATCGCGGCGCCGTAGCCGACGTAACCGTCGCCGACGATGGTGCTCTGCGCGTAGATCGCCATCGACTGCGTGCCCAGCCGGTTTCCGAAGAACACGTAGAAGACGTCGAACACCCGAAGCGCGTCGAGCGTGCGGAAGATGAGCGTGACGAAGATTGCCGGCCAGAGCAGGGGCAGGGTGATCTTCCAGAACTGCTGCAGCGGTTTCGCGCCGTCGACCTCGGAGGCCTCGTAGAGGTCGTGGGGGATGACCTGGAGCCCGGCGAGCAGGAGCAGTGCGACGAACGGCGTCGTCTTCCAGATGTCGACGGCGCAGACGGCCGCAAGCGCGGTGCTCGGGTCGGCGATCCAGGCATGGGGCTCGGACAGGATGTGGAGTCGCACGCCAGCGTCGCTGATGACGCCGTTCGACTGGAGCATCGACTTCCACATCTGCGCCGCGACGACGGTCGGAATCGCCCACGGGACGAGCATCACCGCGCGCATGACGCCGCGGCCCTTGAAGCTCGAGTTGACGATGAGGGCGATCGCGAGCCCGAGCACGAACTCGAACGCGACCGTGATGACCGTGAACTTGAGCGTCGTCCAGATGGAATCCCGGAAGACCGTGTCGTTCCAGAGGTCCTTGTAGTTCTCGAGCCCGACCCAGCTCACAGGGTTGAGCGCGAGGAACTCCTCGTCGGTGAAGCTCTGGAAGACGGTCTTGCCGAGCGGGTAGAGGGCGACGACGGCGACGACCGCGAGGGAGGGGACGAGCAGCGCCCAGGCGAGCCGGGTCTGCCTGCGCTTGAGCTTCGTCGACTTGCGCCGGCGTCGGGGAGCGGGTACTGGGGGCGCGACGGTCGACATCGAGATGGAGGGGGAGGATGGCAGATGCCACCCTCCCCGGCAACGGATACCGCTGTTAGCGAAGGATCCGGTTGAGCTTGGACTGGATGGACGGCAGCACGCTGCTCGCAGGCCGTCCGTTCAGGATCTGGTTGATCCCCTGGTAGATCACCTTGGAGCCCTCGTTGTAGTGGGTCTTGAGGTCGCGCGCGGGCCGCGTGACACGCATGACGTTGGCGATCTCGGGCTTCAGGTAGGGGTTCGCCTTCACGACGGCTCTATCCCTCGCGACCGCGGGGATCGTCGGCACGTTCGTGTTGGTGATGGCGTTGAACTTCTGCACCGGCGCGCTCGTCATGTAGCGGACGAACTCGATCGATGCGTCGACGTGCTTCGAGTACTTGTTCACGGCGAGCTGCCAGCCGCCGACCGTGCCGACGGACTTGCCCGACGCGTGCGGCAGCACCGTGACGCTGAACTTGCCGACGATCTTCGACGACTTCGGATCCTGGCCGATCGAATACGCGTACGGCCAGTTCCGCATGAACGCCGCGTTGCCCTCGACGAACGCCGTGTGCGCCTCACCCTCCTGATAGGTCGTCACGTCGCGGGGCGTGATGTTCCCGATCTGGGCGCGGAACTGATCGAGGATCCTGGCGCCCTTCGGGTTGTTGATCGTCACCTTGCCGTTGTCGATGAACCCGCCGGCTCCGGCCGACTCGTACCACTCGAGCGCGTCGCAGGTGAGACCCTCGTACGAGTTGCCCTGGAAGACGAAGCCGTTGAAGTTGTCGTTCGAGGCCTGCTCGCCGTCCTGGATCTTCTTCGCCATGGCGAAGAGCTGGTTCCAGGTCTTCGGGGGACTCTTGTACCCGTACTTCCTCAGGAGGTCAGTCCGGTAGTACAGGATCCCGAAGTCACCGAACCACGGCATCGCGACGAGCTTCCCGTCGATCGTGTCGTTTTGGATGATCCCTTGCGCGTGCTGCTTCGCCTCCTTGCCGAGCTTCGGCTTGAGGTCGACGAGGTACGGCGCGAAGGCGCCCGGCCAGACAACGTCGATCATCGCGACGTCGAACGACGAGGACTTCGACGAGAAGACGCGCGCGAGCTGCGAATACGAGGCATCGGAGGCCGCCGGATGCGGGACCACCTTCACCTTGATGCCGGTGTCCTTCGTGAACTGCTTCGCGAGCGCAAGGTCACGCGCATGGCTCCCGCCGACGGAGTCGCCGATGAACGTGATCGACTCCCCGCCGTACTGCTTCTTGAGAGCCGCGGCGTTCGGCACCTTCGGCGCCGGGTAGGCCTTCGCGGCGGACGTTGCCGACGAGGCCTTCGCCGACGACCCCGCGGTCCCGGCGGATGCGACGTTCATCGACAGCGCGACGGCGACGAGCAAAGCAGCCGTCGCAAGGACGACGATGCGGATCTTCATGTCTCCTGTCCTTTCTCCGGGCGCGGCAGGCGCGCTCGGCACCGGAGTGAGCGTTGTGGACGATGCGGTCTGGCCGGGCGGGAGACCGTCACCGCCGCCGGCACTTCTGCAGACCACCCCAAGGCCACCACGCCAATCTATCCCACCGGCGGCCACGGGACGCAAACGCGCTCCTCGCGTCCGGCGGCGCGACCCCTCTGACGCGCCCGCGCCGGGCCGGAACTACGCTCCGCTCATGGATCTCGCCGGGAAGACCGCCGTGGTCACGGGCGCATCGTCGGGGATCGGCGCCGCGACCGTGCAGCAGCTGCGCGAGGCGGGGGTGCGCGTGGCGGGCGGCGCGCGCCGGCTCGACCGGGTCGACGCCGACGTCGCGCTGGAGCTCGACGTGACGGACGAGGCGTCGAGCCGGGCGTTCGTCGACGCTGCGGTCGAAGCGCTCGGCGGGATCGACATCCTCTTCAACAACGCAGGCCTCGCCCTCGGTCGCGCCCCATTCTCCGAGTCGAGGCCGGAGGACGAGGCGGCGGTCATCCACACGAACGTGGACGGCGTCCTGCGCATCACGCGCCTCTGCCTGCCGCATGTGCGGGACGGGGGACACATCCTCTTCATGGGGTCCGTCGCCGGGCGTCAGGCGTACCCGCACGGCGCCTCGTACATCGCGTCGAAGTTCGCGGTGCGGGGCTTTTCCTACGCGTTGCGCGAGGATCTGCTCGGCCGTCCGATCCGGGTCACGACGGTGGACGCGGGGCTCGTGGAGACGGAGTTCTCCGTCGTCCGCTTCTACGGCGACCAGGACAAGGCGGACGCCGTGTACGAGGGGCTCGACCCGGTCACTCCGGACGAGGTCGCGGAATGCGTCCTCTTCGCGCTGACGCGGCCGCTGCACGTGAACCTCGACGAGATCGTGATCAAGGCGCTCGCACAGTCGAGCGGGGCACGCGTGGTCCGCAGAGAGGCGTAGCCGCCGCGTGTCGCTGACGATCCTCGAGGGCTCGACGTTCTGCATCTGCGACGAGCTCGGCGACGTGCAGGGCGGCCTCGGGGGGCTCTACGCGCACGACACGCGCTTTCTCTCGACCCTGACGCTCACCATCAACGGCGAGCGGCCGCTCCTGCTCTCGTCGGGCAGGGTCGAGTACTTCTCCGCGGCCTTCTACTCTCGCAATCCCCTGGCCGGCGGGCTAGACCAGGACGCTCTCTCGATCGCGCGACACCGCTTCGTCGGCGACGGCCTCCAGGACCATGTGGTCATCCGCAACGAGACGCGCGCCAGACTCACCTTCACCGTCGAGCTGGGCTTCGGAACGGACTTCGCGGACATCATCAGCGTCAAGCAGCACGACTTCGCGCTCGGTGACCCGCGGCACGCCCCGGAGCTGCCGCCGCTCGCAGCGGCGCGCTTCGACGAGCGCGCAGGCCGGGTCGTGCTCGAGGAGGGAGACGGACGGAGCGGTCGGACGCAGGTCGTGCTTTCACGTACGGCGAGCGGCCGCGGCGGGGTCGTTCGCTTCCCGGTGACGCTCGAGGCCCACACGTCGTGGGACGTGCGGATCGACGTCGCCGTCTCGCTCGACGGCGAGGTGGAGCATCCCGAGCAGGTCGAGCGCCGGTTCGGCACCGAGCGGGCGCGCGTCCGCGAGTCTCTCGACACCTGGTCGATGCGGCTGCCACGTCTCTCGACCACGTCGGACGATCTCCGTCACGCCTTCGACCAGTCCGTCGCCGACCTGGCCGCCCTGCGGCTGCGGGCCGGCGAGGGGCCTGGCCACCTGCCCGCGGCAGGGATGCCCTGGTTCATGACCGTGTTCGGCCGCGACACCATCATCACGAGCCTCCAGACCATGCTGCTCGGGCCCGAGCTCGCGGTCAGCGCGCTCGAGACGCTGGCGACACTCCAGGCGCGCACGGACGATCCCACGATCGACGCCGAGCCGGGGAAGATCCTCCACGAGCTTCGCGCCGGACGCGCGGCCGAGAAGTGGTTCGCGCGCTACTACGGGACGGTTGACGCGACGCCGTTGTACCTCGTCCTCCTCTCGGAGGTCTGGCGCTGGACGGGGAACCGCGAGCTCGCGCTGCGGCTTCGCGCGCCCGCGCTGGCGGCCCTTGCCTGGATCGATGACTACGGCGACCGCGACGGCGACGGCTTCGTCGAGTACCAGCGGCGCTCCAGCGGCCTCGAGAACCAGTCGTGGAAGGACTCGGGGGACTCTCAGCGCTTCCGCGACGGCCGGTTCGCGGAGCCTCCCATAGCGCCGGCGGAGGTGCAGGGCTACGTCTTCGACGGGAAGAAGCGGCTGGCCGAGGTCGCCCGCCACGCGTGGGACGACGAGCCGCTCGCGACGCGGCTCGAGGCCGAGGCCGCCGAGCTGGCTGCACGCTTCGACACCGCGTTCTGGGTGTCGGACCGCGGTGGCTACTACGCGCTCGCTCTCGACCGCGACAAGCAACGGGTGGACGCGCTCTGCTCCAACATCGGCCACCTGCTCTGGAGCGGAATCGTCCCCGACGAACGGGTCGAGGCGATCGTCTCCGCGCTGGCGCGGAACGAGCTCTGGTCGGGATGGGGGATACGCACCATGTCCAAGCTCGACGCGGCGTACAGCCCGCTCAGCTACCACAACGGCACCGTCTGGCCGCACGACACCGCGCTCGCGGCATGGGGCCTCGCTCGGTACGGGCGGTGGGCCGACGTGCGCCGGATCTCGCTGGCGCTCCTCGAGGCCGCCCGCCACTTCGATTGGTCGCTCCCGGAGGTCTTCGCCGGCTTCGATCGCCCGGAGACCCCGTTCCCGATCGCGTATCCGACGGCAGCGCGGCCGCAGGCCTGGGCTGCCGGCACGCCGATTCTCCTGCTCCGGCTCCTGCTCGGGCTGGAGCCGGACGTCGCGCAGCGGAGGCTCGGGATGCTCGCCGGGGCCGAGCCGATCCCGGGGATCGGCATCATCCTCGAAGGCGTCCGCGCGCTCGGGCGGTCGTGGGACGTTTCGTGTGGCGCCGGCGAGTCTAGGATCGAGCTCGTGGAATGAGAGTCGCCGTCCTGAGCCCCGTCTGGTTCCCCGTCCCGCCCGCGGGGTACGGCGGGATCGAGTGGATCGTGTCGCTGCTCGCCGACGGGCTCGTCGACGACGGCCACGAGGTGACGCTCTTCGCGTCGGGGGATTCGTACACGAAGGCGCGTCTCGAGTCCGTGTACCCGGTGGCCCCGAGCGAGTGGATCGGACATACGTTCTGGGAGCTGCGGCACGCCGTCTCCTGTCTCGGGCGATTCGCCGAGTTCGACGTGATCTCGGACCACACCGGCCTGCTCGGCCTCGCACTCGGGTCGATGGGCCCGACCCCGCTTGCGCACACGGTTCACGGTCCGCTCTCGGGAGAGCCGGGAGCCCTCTACGAGCAGATCGTCGCCATGGTCCCGCACGCGGCGCTCATCGCGGTCTCCGACGAGCAGCGGCGACCGAAGCCCGACCTGCCGTGGGTTGCCACCTGCCCCAACGCCCTCGACCTCTCCGTCTACCCGTTCGCGCCCGAGCGTGGGGATTACCTCCTCTTCGTCGGGAGGATGACGGCCGACAAGGGCGCGCACCGCGCCATCGCGGTGGCGATCGAGCGCGGCCTGCCGCTCAAGCTCGCCGGCAAGTGTCGTGAGCCCCTCGAGCAGCAGTATTTCGACGAGCTCGTGCGGCCTCACCTCTCCGACCGCATCGAGTACGTCGGTGAGGTGACGCACGGAGAGAAGGTCGAGCTCCTCCAGCACGCCCGCGCGACGCTCTTCCCCATCGAGTGGGACGAGCCGTTCGGGCTCGTGATGATCGAGTCCATGGCGTGCGGGACGCCGGTGATCGCGACCCGGTTCGGAGCCGTGCCCGAGGTGATCGACGACGGGGTCACCGGCGTCATTGTCCCGACCTGGCGGGAGATGGGCGACGCGCTCGAACGGGCGGATGCCATCGACGCGCTGGCGCAGCGACGGGCGGTCGAGGAGCGCTTCTCGCCGGCACGCATGGTCGCCGACTACGTCGCGGCGTACGAGAAGACGATCGAACGGTGGGCCGCACCCTCCGCGACGGCCTGATGACCTGCTGAGCGCCGGATGCGCCTGCGGTCATCGTACGACCGGCAGATCTTCCGCCTCGCGCTGCCCGCGCTCGGCGCGCTCGCGGCGGAGCCGCTGTACATCCTCGTAGACACGGCGATCGTCGGTCATCTTGGGAGATCGCAGCTCGCGGCGCTCGGCGCTGCCGCGACGGCGCTCTCGGTGCTCGCGACGTTCAACTTCCTGCAGTACGCGACCACGGCGCAGGTTGCGCGCGCGAGCGGCGCCGGCGAGGACCGGGACGCACGGCGGCTCGGTGCGCAGGCGCTCTGGCTCTCGCTCGGGATCGGCCTCGTGCTCGCCGCTGCGATCGCGATCCTGGCCCCGCAGATCGTCGCGGTCGTCGGCGTCGAGGGGCAAAGCGCCGACTATGCGACGACGTACCTGCGGATCGTGGCGATAGGGGTGCCCTCGTTCTTCCTCGCGCTCGGCGGCCAGGGGTTTCTGCGCGGCGTGGGGGATCTCACCTCGCCACTCGTGGTGATCGTGGCGGCGAACGTCGTCAACCTCGTCCTCGAGGTGCTGTTCGTCTACGGCTTCGACTGGGGCATCGAGGGGTCTGCCTGGGGGACCGCTCTCGCGCAGACGGGCATGGGCGTAGCGTTCGTCTGGCTCGTCGTCAGGCGGGTCGGAAGAGCCGACCTGCGGCTGGCGTACCGCCTCGCCCGGAGGCTGCTCTCGGTCGGGAAGTTCATCTTCGCGCGGACCGCTGCGCTGATCTCCGCGTTCTTGCTCGCCGGCGCGGTCGTCGCACGCATGGGCGACGCCGAGCTCGGCGCCTACCAGATCTCGTTCCAGCTCTGGCTCTTCCTCGCCCTCGTGCTCGACGCCGTCGCGATCGCGGGTCAGATCATCGTGGGCCAGGAGCTCGGCGCCGGAAAGCCCGGCCGCGCGTTCGACGCGAGCGCCCGGATGGTCACGCTCTCCGTCGCGCTCGGCGCCGCGTTCTCCATGCTGTTGCTCGCGCTCGGCGACGTCCTTCCTCGCATCTTCTCGCAGGATGCGGCGGTGCTCGAGCAGTGCGCGCTGCTCTGGCCGATCTTCGCGGTGATGCAGCCGGTGAACGGCGCCGTCTTCGCGCTCGACGGGATCCTGATCGGCGCGAGCGACGGGCCCTACATCGCGGGGTCGATGATCGCTGCGTTCCTCGCCTGCACCGCGTCGCTCGCCGTCGTCGTCGCGGGGGACTTCGGCGTGCGGGGCGTGTGGGCGGCGCTCGCGGTCCTCATCGTCGTGCGTGCGGCGACGATGGGCGCCCGCTTCGCGCGCAGGCGCTGGCTCGTGACCGGGTGGGCGTAGAGTCCTCCCCATGACGGGCTCGAACGTCCTCGGGGAGCCGCTCGAGCCCTGCAGCTTCGCTCCGCTGACCGGCTTCTGGCGGGACGGTCGTTGCCGGACGGGCGGCGAGGACGTCGGCGTGCACGGCGTGTGTGCGGTGATGACGGAGGCCTTCCTCACGTTCAGCGCCTCGGTGGGCAACGACCTGTCGACGCCTCGGCCCGAGCTGGGCTTCGGTGGGCTCGTGCCGGGGGACCGCTGGTGCGTGTGCGCGGGGCGCTGGCAGGAGGCGTTCGAGGCGGGCGTCGCTCCGCCCGTCGTCCTCGGGGCGACGCATTCCCTTGCACTCGAGTTCGCTTCGCTGGACGACCTCCGCGCGCACGCGGCGTCCGCCTGAGAGCGCTCGGTCAGCCGAACCGGCGTCGGCGCAGCCGGTGAGCAACGACATGCCGCTCCTCGAACCCGTAGCGCCGGATGTTGCGGTACGACGAGCTCGGGCTCCCGTCTCGCAGCTCGCCCGTCTCCGTGACGAGCGTCGTGCAGCCCGCCGCGAGGGCTCGCTCGATCCGGACGGCGAAGAGCGCGCCCTGACCGCCCTTGCCACGGTGCTCGGGCAGCGTCCCCGCGATTCCGAAGTAGGCAGCCCGCCCCTCGATCCAGACGGCGGCGGCGGCCGCGGGCTCGTGTCCGTCGAGCGCGAGGAACGCGTGCCAGGCGGTCGCTTCCGGGATTGCAGCGAACCACGGGAGCGCGTCGTCGGGGAGACCGTAGGCGGTCGCGACGACGCGGGCCCACGCGTCGAGAGTCTCCTGATCGACCTCGACGATCCGGAGCTCAGTCTCGACGGAGGGTGCGGGTGACGGGCCGCGCTCGAACAGCATCCAGCCCCAGCCCGGCTCGAGCCCTCGTGCCTCGAGCAACCCGTCGAGCGAGGCGTCGGCGGACGGCGAGACCGCGACGTAGAAGCTCGTGTCGCCCATCGCTGCGAGCACGTCGTCGAGTCGGGCCTCGTCCACCGGCCTGTCGACACCGAGCCCGACCACGCGGTTCACCATCGGTGAGTCCGGCGCGTGCGGCGCGCGCAGGCACGTCGCGCCCGCGACGGCGATCGCCCCCGGGCCGTAGATCGGAAGGTACGCGTCGAGCGAGATCCGCTCGAGCTCGTGCATGCCGCTACCCGTCCGTCTCGGCGCCGATCGCCTCGAGCCGCTTGCGCCAGTACCGCTCGAGCCCGAGGTAGCAGTGCCAGTAGGGAGCCGCGCGGTCGTATGCGTCGGCGTCGTCGGGGTCCGACGCAGCGACGTCGGCACGCGCCGCCGCGACGAACGTCGGCTCGTCCATCCCGTGTCCCACGCGGTCGGCCCAGCTCCGGAGCGTTGCGCGGAGGGCCTCGACGTGGCGCTCGACGTCGTCGAAGACACCGAAATGGACGATCGCCAGCCGCCGCGGCGAGCGTCGCTCGATCTCGTCGATCGTCCGCTCCCAGGCGTCGAGGTCGATCTCGGGCGGCGGCGTCGGTGCGAACACGAACCTGCCCGGCGAGATGCGCACTCCGGCAGCGTCGCCGTTGTAGAGAGTCCCGTCCTCGTGGTGGTACGAGACCTGGTGCGAGGCATGGCCCGTGGCCGGGAAGCAGGCGAGCCCGAGGACGCGGTCGCCGACGACGCGGACGTTCTCCCGCGGGATGGGCTCGAGCGCGCCCCAGAGCTCGTCGAACGCATCGCCGTACAGCCGGCGTGCGCTCGCCTCGAGTCGGCTCGGGTCGACGAGGTGCGGCGCCCCGATCTCCGAGACGTGCACGATCAGCGCGGGATGCTCGCGGACGAGCGAGCCGGCGGCTCCCGCGTGGTCGAGGTGGATGTGGGAGAGCAGCAGATGCTTCACGTCGCCGAGCTCGACGCC
>DASTKF010000124.1:0-4866 GCA_035716065.1 Gaiella sp. | reverse complement strand
AGCTCCATGCGCTCGCCCTCGCCGGCGTTGTCGAACGCCTCCCGCAGGATCGTGAGGTAGGACTGGTCGGGGAGGCCGTCGCCGCGCCGGGTCCACGTCGCGCCCGCGTCCCGCGTCTCCCACACCCGGACGGCCCCTTCGGGCGGCGTCCGGTCCTCCGCGCCGATCAGCGGGATGACGTACGCGCTGTCCGGGTCGGACGGGTCGACGACGATGGGGAAGCCGAAATCCGAGGGAAGCCCATCGCCGACGTCGATCCAGTTCTCCCCGGCGTCGTCCGAGCGGTAGACGCCGCCGTGGAACTGCATGAAGAGGCGCTCCGGGTTCGCCGGTGAGCGGCGGACGTCGTGGACGCAGTGCTGGATCGGGTTGTCGCGTGCCTCTTCGGGCAGGTACTCGGGCTCGATCCCGGTGTTCGAGTGCCGCCACGTCTCGCCGCCGTCGTCCGAGAGCCAAACGCCGACGGAGGAGATCGCCACGAGGAGGCGCGACGGGTCGCCGTGCCACGGCGCGATGGTGTGGAGGCAGAGGCCACCGTTCCCGGGGCTCCAGTCGGGACGCGTGGGGTGGTCCCAGAGGCCGCGGTTGAGCGACCAGGTGAGACCGCCGTCGCGGCTCTCGAAGAGCGGGCCGGGATCGCCGCCGGCGTAGAGCACGCCGTCCGCCTCGCCCGGGACGATCACCCAGAGTCGCTCGAGCGCCTGCTCCTCGCCCTCGGGCAGGGTCGTGCCCTCGGCCTGCTCCCATTCGCCGGTCGGGTCGTCCGTGACCCAGATGCGGGGGCCGTAGAACCACGACGTGACAGACGCGAGGTAGCGCCCGGTGCGCGGGTCGCGCATCGCGTACTCGACGCTCTGGCCCGCAAACGCGCGCGCGGTGATCTCGAAACCGCCGCCGTCTCCCTCGAGGCGGAACAGGCCCTTCTTCGTGCCCACCAGCAGTTCGGTCAAGTCATCCTCCCGTGATCGCGGGGAGCACGTGCACGCGATCGGCCTCGCCGACCGGTGTCGACCTTTCCCCGGGTGTGCCGTTGACGAAGACGTTCACGTGCTCGCGGATCCGGCCCTGCTCGTCGAGCACCCAGCCGGCGATCGGCGGGTGCGCGCGCTCGAGCGCCCCGAGCACCTCACCGACGGTGGCGCCCGCGATCGCGTGGGTGCGGCCGCCGCACAGCTCTGAGAGCGGGGCACGGAGCGTCACCTGCGCCATGGCGCGATCGTAGGCCTCGTCACGCCCTGTAGACGTTCGGTTCACCCCACTTTCGACAGCGGGCGTCTCAGCGGCGGAGAAACAGGTTCAACAGGATCGTTCCGACGATCGATACGACCACCATCAGGCCGATCGGGACGAACACCCGCACGTTCTCCGAGGGCTTCCAGGAAAGCGTCCCGGGCAGATGATCGACGCCGAGCCGTGCGAGGAGCAGCGCGCAGAGGCCGACGATTCCGAGCACCGCGGCAGCGACCAGCAGCACCTTTCCCGCCGTCTCCACGGTCTCAGCGTAGGCCCCGTGGGTCAGGGGGCAAGCTCGAGCATGCCGTGCGGCGAGCCGTACGCGGCAAGGAGATCGAGGAAGGGTTGCGCCGGGAACGCCTCGGGGCCGAGAACGCCCGTGCCCGACCAGGCGCCCGAGTCGAGAAGCTCGAGCGCGACGGCCGGGTTGAGGGCGGTCTGCCAGACGACGGCCTGGTGCCCGTACTCCCGCATCGACCAGTCGTTGTCGACGACGTGGTAGAGGTACGTGCGTCGCGGCGTTCCGTCGCGACCGGTTCCCGTGACGAGCGTGCCCGCGCACGTCTTGCCGCTCATTCGCTCGCCGAGCGTCGCCGGATCCGGCAGCGCCGCCGCGACCACGTCACGCGGCGCGACCTCGACGCCCTTCACGCGGATCGTCTCCTTGCCGTCGAGCCCCAGCTTGTGCAGCGTCTTCAGCACCTCGATGAAGTCGTCGCCGAGGCCGTACTTGAAGGTCACGCGCCGGCAATCGACCCAGCGCGGCACGAGGAGCACCTCCTCGTGCTCGACGTTGACGCACTCGACAGGGCCGATGCCCTCCGGGAAGTCGAACGTCTCCGGCTCGGAGAACGGAGCGGTCGTGAACCAGCCGCGGTCGCGCTCCCAGATCACCGGCGGGTTGAGGCATTCCTCGATCGTCGTCCAGATAGAGAACGTCGGCGCGAAGTCGTAGCCCTCGACCACGAGGTTCGCGCCGTCGCGGACGCCGACCTCGTCGATGTCGGAGAACAGCTTGTCGGCAGCGTGGCGCGCGAAGACGTCCGCGGCGCCTGGCTCGATGCCGATCCCGACGAGCGCGAGCAGGCCCTTCTCCTCCCAGGCCGCGGCGCGCTCGAACTGGTAGTCGCCGAGCTTGACACCGGTGACCTCGTAGGGCTTCTCCGCATGCGGCTCGGAGAGGGTCATCGCCATGTCGAGGTAGGTCACGCCCGCCTCGAAGCAGGCGTCGAAGACGGGGACGTTGAAGACGGGGTCGACGGCGTTCAGCACGGCGTCCGGCCGCGTCTCGCGGATCAGCTCCGACACGGCAGCGCGGCTCGAGGCGTCGATCCGATGCGCCGAGAAGCGGTCGTCGTCGAGCGAGGCGACGAGCGACGCCGGGCGGGACGCGTCGTAGTCCGCGAGCGCGCAATGGTCGAAGAAGCTGCGCCGCGCCGCGATCGCCGCGAACGCCGAGCCGACTCCACCCGTGCCGACGACGAGGATCCGCATGGGCGGCCTTCTACCAGAGCGCGGCGTCTGCCGCGGTACGCTCGCGGCAGGAGGTTGGTGTCCGACTGAAGTCGAACACCAGGCCGGGTGAAGGAGGAGGAGCATGAGCATTTCGGTGGCACAGCAGAAGATGTTCGTCGACGGCGAGTTCGTCGACGCCCTCTCGGGCGAGACGATGGAGGTGCTGAATCCGGCGACGGGCGAGGTCATCGCCGAGGTGCCGCGGGCCGGTGAGGAGGATGTCGACCGCGCGGTCGCCGCGGCCGAGAGGGCATGGGAGACGTGGCGCGAGAAGACGCCGAAAGACCGGATGGAGCTCCTGCTCGGCCTCGCCGACCTGATCGACGAGAACGCCGAGGAGCTCGCGCGCCTCGAGTCGCGGAACGTCGGGAAGCCGTGGTGGGTCGCCGTTGACGAGCCTGGCGTGATGTCGGACAACCTCCGCTTCTTCGCCGGCGCGGCGCGGAACCTCGAGGGCAAGTCAGCTGCGGAGTACGTCGAGGGCTACACGTCGATGATCCGCCGTGAGCCGCTCGGCATCGTCGCCGGCATCGCCCCGTGGAACTACCCCCTGTTCATGGTGATCTGGAAGATGGGACCGGCGCTCGCCGCAGGCAACGTGCAGATCGTCAAGCCCGCCGAGCAGACGCCGCTCACCGTGCTGCGCTTCGTCGAGCTCGCCCAGGAGATCCTCCCGAAGGGCGTCCTCCAGGTCGTGACCGGCGACGGCGTCCCTGCCGGCGACCGCCTCGTGCGGCACCCGTCGGTCCGCCTGGTCTCCCTCACGGGCGACACGGCGACAGGGAAGCTGATCGCCAAGAACGCGGCCGACACCGTCAAGCGAGTGCACCTCGAGCTGGGCGGCAAGGCGCCGATGGTGGTGCTCGACGACGCCGATCCGGCGACCGTGGCCGAGGCGATCAAGGTCGGCGGCTACTTCAACTCCGGCCAGGACTGCACCGCTTCGTCCCGGATCCTGGTCTCGGAGCGCATCTACGACGACGTGCTCTCGGCAAGCGTCACCGCGGTCGAGGGAATGTCCGTCGGCGACCCGGCGACCGACGACGAGATCGGCATGGGCCCGGTCATCTCGGCCGATCAGCAGGAGCGGGTGCTCGGGTTCCTCGAGCGCGCGCAGGACGCCAAGGCCACCGTCGTCACCGGCGGCGGCGCAGTCGGCGACCGCGGCTTCTTCGTCGCGCCGACGATCGTCACCGACGTCGCGCAGGACGCCGAGATCGTCCAGAACGAGGTCTTCGGCCCGGTCGTCACGATGCAGCGGTTCGCCTCCGACGACGAGGCCGTCGCGATGGCGAACGGCGTCCGCTACGGCCTCGCGTCGTCGGTCTTCTCCGAGAACGTCGGCCGCGCGATGAAGATCGCGTCCCGGCTCGACTTCGGCACGGTGTGGGTCAACGAGCACCTGTTCCCGCTCACGCCCGAGATGCCGCACGGCGGCTTCAAGGAGTCGGGCTACGGCAAGGACATGTCGCTCTACTCGATGGAGGAGTACACGCGGATCAAGCACGTCTGCGTCAAGCTGTCCTGAGGCGCTCCGGCGCTCCCGGTTGCGGATTGCGAGTCGGTTTGGTAGGAAACCCTCGCATTGCGCAGCCAATCGGAGGCCAGGGCGTCGAGGGAGGCAAGCCCGCCGGGGGTCGGTCGCAGGGGTCACGCGCAGCGCGGCCCCGTTTCGCGTGCGCCCGAGCTCGACGGCGTCGACCGTGGGATCATCCACGCGCTGCAGCGAAACGGCCGTGAGTCGTTCCGGCGGATCGCGGCCGACCTCGGCGTCTCCGAGGCGACGGTGCGGGCGCGGTACGGTCGGCTCTGCGAGCAGAACATCCTCCAGGTCACGGGCGTCACGAACCCGCTGGGGCTCGGATTCGACTCCTGGGCGATGGTCGGGATCCGCACGACGGGCCCGCCCGAGGTGGTCGCGGACGAGCTGTCCCAGTGGGAGGAGGCCGACTACGTCGTGGTCACGACGGGCCGCTTCGACCTGCTCGTCGAAGTCGTCTGCGCCGATCGCAGAGGGTTGCTCGACGTGACCAACCGCATCCGGTCGCTGCCCGAGGTCGTCTCGACCGAGACGTTCCTGTACCTCGAGCTCTGGAAGCAGCTCTACGACTGGGGCGT
>DASTKF010000123.1:0-9778 GCA_035716065.1 Gaiella sp. | reverse complement strand
GGCGAGCGCTATCGTCGCCACGAGTGGCAGGACCGACCATCGTGCGTTGGAGTAAAGGACGTCGAACGAGAGGCGGAATGCGCCGGCGAGACGCCCGGTGTCGAACGACGGCGGCGTTCCGGACGAGATTTCGTGCCGCGCCGTCCAAATACGCCAGGGAAGCACGGCGAATCCGACCGCGAGAGATGCTGCGACGAGCTGCGGCCAGAGTCGCGGGCGAGAGACGACGAACGCCGCGGCCAAAACGCACGCTGCGAAGAGGATGCCTTCGCGTTTCGTATTGGCGCCAGCCGCGAGCAGCACCGCTGCGGCGGCGAGCCGCCAGCCCGCCGCGTCGCCGAGCCACAGGGCGAGCAGAAGAGCGGCGACCGCGACGAGGACGTCCAGGAGGACGTCGCCCTGAGGGGCCAGCAGACGCTCACCGAAGCGCGGCACGACGAGGACGAGCAGGAGAGGAGGCCACAGGAGCCAGGGAGGGGTGCGGGGATGGAGCAGCCCGGCAGCGGCACCGACGGCGCCGACGACGACAAACCAGAACTGGACGTGCAACGTCACAATGTCCGCTCCGCCCATCGCGTGGAAGGCTGCGGCGTCGAGTATGGGCTGCAGAGGCGGATACGACGCGTTGGGCGCGGTCGTGAAGAGGCGCGCGTCGAGGCCGTCGAAGAAGTAGATCGCCTTCCCCTTCGGCACCCAGAACGCCCAGGCGTCGTACTCCTGGAGGCTCAGGAGCCGCGCGGCGCGAAACACCGCCTCGAGGAAGAGTCCCGCAAGCGCAATCCCGGCGGCCGACACGAGCACGATCGGAGTGCCGCCGATTCGAGGGAGCCCGCGCTCGAGGCGGGCTCCCCGAAAGCGACCGAAGACCACGCCAGCCGCGGCGAGAACGACCAGCGACACGACGATTCCGACCCCGCCGAACGGGACGCCGGCTACGAGTAACGCCGTCCACAGTACGCCGAACGCGGCCAGGCCGACGAGGTACCCGAGCCCCGCCAGCCGGAGCAAGGCACCCCACGTGCGGAATGCGAGGAGCCCCCAGAGGAGCGAGAGGCCCACGATTGCGTACGCGAGGTTCAGCGCCGTAAGTCCGGCGAGCGCACGCCACGTCACGGTGGGCGTCTCAGAATCGCGAGACCTTCGGCGGAGCCCTCCCAGACGGGCTGCGCGCCGGGAAACGCGGAGCGGTCGCACGCGAAGCAGAGGATCCACGGCGCGGACGGATTGATCCTGCGAGGCAGGAGGAAGTACCGCATGTAGTTCTCGAGCGAGCCGGGGTCCGCAAGCACGCTCCATTCCGGCTGCCGCGGGCCAACCGCCACGGCGAACGTCCCGTGCGTGGGGATGCGTCCCCGGGCCTCGATGGCGATCGCCTGGTCCGGAAGCACCGAGTTGCCACCTCCGAGCTGACGATCGACGTTGTCGAGCTGGACGTTCGCCCGTGCAGTCCGATTCGCCTGCACAAAGGCCTTGGGATAGAGCCAGACGACCGCGACGACCATGACGGCGACGCAGAACAGGACGACGATCCGTCCGAGTGCGCCTGGTGCGTCGAAGAATCGTTCGAGCGCTTCGTCGATCAGTCGAGGGTAGCGCGCAGCACGGCCGCCATCTCCTCGACGCGGGTGCGCCGCGAGAGACGGTCGCGCCATTCGTCCGTGAGCTCGACGTCCGGGAGCGCGCCGTCTCGCCAGCGCCCGTGGAGCTCCTCGAGCGCGGCGCGGATCGCCGCGGGGTCGTCCGGCGGAGCAACCACGCCCGCACCCGTCTCCCGGATCAGCTCCGCCGCGGCGCCGTCCGGCGGGACGGCCGCGAGGATCGGCCGTCCGACCGCGACGTACTCGAACACCTTGCCCGAGAGGACGCCCTTGCCACGACCACCCGCGTCCGGGATGAGCAGCAGCAACGCTTCGGAGTCGCGCTGCAGCGCGAGGGACTCGGCCCGCGGCGCGTAGGGCAGAACCTCGAACCGGTCGCCGAGCCCGAGACCCTCCGCCCAGTCGCGGTCGGCGTCCCGGAAGTCGCCGAGGAAGCGCGCGACGACGTCGAGGTCCGAGTCGGCGAGCGCCTGCAGGAACGGCCGCGGGTCGCGCCGGCCGAAGAAGCTTCCCGTGTGCGTGATGCGAAAACGATCGGACGGATGCCGCTCGAGCCCGGCGACGTCGTCGAAGTCGGCGCCGTTCGGGATCGTCACGACCGGCCCCCTCGGCTCGAGCGAGCGCGTCTCCTCGCTGATCGCCTCGGAAACGCAGCTGATCGCGTCGGCGCGCGAGGCGACGAGCTTCGCGACCCGCTCGTGCAGCGCCGCCTTCGCCTTCGTCGCCGTCGTGTCGGCCCGCCGGTGCGCGTGGGAGACGAGGGAGTCGCGCAGGTCTGCCACCCAGCGGACGCCCGTCGCACGCGCGATCGCCGCCGCGATCAGGTGCGTCGAGGGAGGCGGGGAGGTCGAGACGACGACGTCGATGCCGTGCTCGCGCACGAGGCGGATTCCAGCGGGAATCGCCGTGATCGCCCACGTGGCGTTCTCGTCGGGCACGACGAGGCGGCGCAATTGGAGCCGCGCCCGCGTCATCGCGCGCTCGAGCCCCTGCGTCCCGGCGAGCACCTCGGCCGGCTTCCCGCCCGACACGCCGACGTAGCGCGCCCTGTGCACCCACGCCTGCGACGGCATCTTGAGACCCTCGTCGCGGTGCAGCCACCGTGGGTCGTCCGGCGCGAGCACGTGCGTCTCGATCCCGATCGCCGGGAGGTACTGGGCAAGCTTGAGCGGGCGCTGGACACCACCTCCGCCGGCGGGTGGGAAGTAGAAGCTGACGATCAGCGCCTTCACGGCGGCCAGCGTAGTCGCGCGCCCTCCGAGCACAGCGCCGCGACGCAACCGCGCGGCTGCGTCGGTGGGCTCCAGTAGATTCGACCCGAATGCGGTTCGCGGTCGAGAATGCGTCGGCGTCGCTCGTTGACGCGTTCCAGAGCGTCGTGGCCGCGCGTCCGGACGCTGTCGCCGCGCAGGCAGGGCACCGGAAACTCACCTACGGGCAGCTCGACCGGCGGGCGGCGGACTTGGCGCGGCGCCTCCGGGAGCTCCGGGTCGGCCGTGACGCGGTGGTCGGCGTCATCGCCGAGCGGGGGCTCGAGACGGTCGTTGCGGCGGTGGCGGTCGCGAAGGCCGGGGGCGCCTATGCGCCACTCGATCCCGACAGCCCGCGACGACGGACCCTCGAGCAACTGGCGCACGTGCGCGCCACGGCGGTCCTCGCGCCGGCATCTCTCGTCGATCGAGTGACGGGCAGCGAGGCTCCTGTGATCGCCCTCGAATCGTCCCAGGTGGACGACGACGTGCGCGCTGACGACGCCCCGTTGGGCACAGAGACAGAGCCGAGTGACCTGTTCGCGGTGGTTTTCACGTCGGGCTCGAGCGGCCGGCCGAAGGCCGTCGCGGTCGAGCATCGCAACCTGCTCAACCTCATCGCCGGCGCTGCCGAGCTGCTTCCGCTGGCCGGAGAGGGCGCGCTCCAGATCTGCGCGCCGCAGTTCGACCTCGCGATCTTCGAGATCTGGGCGACGCTCCTCGGCGGCGGCCGGCTCGTGTGCCACCCGCCCGGCCGGCCGGACCCCGTCGCCGTCCGCCGGACGATCGCCGACCACGATGTCGGCTGGGCGTTCATGGCGACGAGCACGTTCCACCAGCTCGTCGAGTCCGGGGCGGAGGAGCTGGCCGGGCTGCGAACGCTGATCGCGGGCGGCGAGGCGATGCACACCGGGTACGCTCGCCGGTTTCGTGCGGCCTGCCCGGGAACACAGCTCATCAACCTCTACGGCCCGGCCGAGACGACGGTCTGTTGCACGGCTCACGTTGTCGGCGACGAGGTCGACGGAGACGCACCGCTGCCGATCGGGCGGGCGCTCGCGGGCGCTTTGCTCGACATCCGCGGCCCGGAGGGCCTGCCCGTCGAGAGCGGCGCGAAGGGCGAGCTGTGGGTCGGCGGAGCAGGCGTGTCTCGTGGCTACCTTCATGACCCTGAGCTGACCGCGGAACGCTTCCGGGAGGGTCCGGACGAGGAGCGCTGGTACAGGTCGGGCGACATCGTGCGCGCCCGCGAGGACGGCGTGCTCGAGATCT
This sequence comes from Gaiella sp., assembly GCA_035716065.1. GTDB lineage: Bacteria > Actinomycetota > Thermoleophilia > Gaiellales > Gaiellaceae > Gaiella. The sequence continues at coordinate 5,658 of DASTKF010000123.1, read as the reverse complement.
TCGGCCGCGTCGACGACCAGGTGAAGCTCCGCGGATACCGGGTCGAGCCGCTTGAGGTCGAGGCCCACGTGCTCGCGTGCGCGGGCGTCGCACGCGCCGCAGTCGTCGTCCAGGAGCCTGCGCCCGGGCGCAAGCGGCTGGCGGCGTTCGTCGTGCTCGAGGCGGGTGCGACTCTCGACAGCGTGCGGGCGGAGCTCGCGCAATCGCTGCCGGCATACATGATCCCGGGTGCGATCGTCTCGGTCGCAGAGCTGCCGGTGACTCCGAACGGGAAGATCGACCGGGTCGAGCTGCGGGCGGCTCCCGTCTCCACGCCCGCGGCCGGCGAGGACGCCGTCGGACCATTGACGACAACGATCGCCGCGGTGTTCGCCGAGGTGCTCGGCGTCCCGGCGGTCGGCGCAGACGACGACTTCTTCGCACTCGGTGGCGACTCGCTCCTCGCCCTCCAGGTCGTGGCGCGCTTGGAGGCCCGCCACGGAATCCACACGCCGCTCGCGGCGATCTTCCAAGGCCGCACCCCCACAGTCGTCGCGGCGGAGCTCGATGAGGACAGCGGCCCGGTGCTGCCTCCGCTGCGCGCCCGCTCGCACCCCGAGCTCGTTCCCGCCACCGCGGGACAGGCGAAGGCGCTCTACGTGTCCGAGCTCGCGGAGGAGAGCCTCCCGTACCAGAGCCAGGCGCTCCATCGCATCCGCGGGCGGCTCGACGTGGGGGCGCTCGAGCGCGCGCTCTCGGCGATCGTCGAGCGCCACGAGATCCTGCGCACGACCTTCCCCCGCGTCGACGGACGCTTCGTCCAGAGCGTGCACGACCCGGCCCCTGTTCGACTGCACATCGAGGACCTGCGCTCGGTCGCCGATCCGGAGCAGGCGCTCGAGGAGCACTTCGCCGACGTCGTTCGGCTGCGACTGGATCCCGAGCGGCTCCCGCTTGTCCGCTGGTCGCTCGCGCGGGTCGCGGACGACGACCACGCGCTGATCGCCGTCGAGCACCACGTCGTGCACGACGGGTTCACGACGGCCCGCTTCCTCCAGGAGCTGGCGGAGTTGTACGCGTCCGAGGTAGAGGACCGTGAGCCGGGCTTACCGCTTCCTGCAGCGCAGTTCCGGGACTTCGCCGCCTGGCAACAGGAGATCGCTGACAGCGACGTCGGACGGAGGACGCTCGATCACTGGCTCGAGCGGCTCTCCGAGACGCCGAGCGAGCTCATGCTCCCGTTCGACCGGCCCCGCCCGCCGCGCCAGACGTACAGAGGCGCGACGTTGCGGCACACGCTTCCCGCGACCCTCGCGGAGCGGATCGCCGACCGCGCAGCTGAATCCGGTGCGACCGTGTTCGCCGTGATGCTCGCGGCGTACGCCGCGCTGCTCGCCCGGACATGCTCCGCGACGGACGTCGTGGTCGGCACCGGGGTCGCGAATCGCCGCACGCTTGCGGGCGAGGACGTCCTCGGCATGGTCGTCAACACCGTACCGCTACGTGTCGACCTGGACGGCGACCCGACCGTCGCCGAGCTCATCGCGCGCGTCCAGGAGGAAGTCCTCGCGGCGCACGCGCATCAGGACGTGCCGTTCGAGACGGTCGTGTCGCATCTCCATCCGACGCGCGCGGCGAACAGCACGCCCGTCTACCAGACGCTGTTTGCCTTCCACGACTCCCCGGTGCGGACGCTCACGGTGCCGGGCGCAACGATCGTGCCGCGTGACGCGCTCTCCAACGGGTCGGCAAAGCTCGACCTCTCGGTCGTCGTGATCAACCGCCGCGCCGCGACCCGAGCCGAGCACGCGACGCTCGCCGAGGACGGTCTGACGTTGGTGTGGGAGTACAACACCGACCTGTTCGACCACACGACGTCCGAGCGGATGCTCGCCCATTACGTCGCACTGCTCGAACACCTCGCGACGCACGACACGGCGCGACTCGGCGAGCTGCCTCTCGCACAGGAGCGAGAGCTTCAGCGCATCGCCCGATTCGAGCGCGGCGGGGTGACGCGCTATGAGCGCGACGGGACGATCGACGAAGTCTTCCGCCAACGGGCGCGCGAGCGCCCGGACGCGATAGCGGTCTCTGAGCCGGGCGGCCGGGCGCTCCGGTACGGGGAGCTGGCCTCCTGGGGACGGCGGCTCGCCCAGCGGCTGCGACTCGAAGGGGTTCCGCCCGGCGGGCGCGTTGCCGTCTGTCTCGATCGCTCGCCCGAGCAGGTCGCTGCCTACCTGGCCGTCGCGACTGCTCGCGCGGCCTATGTGCCACTCGACCCGCGTGACCCGCCAGAGCGCCTTCGCGGCGCGCTCGCTTCGGCGGGCGTCGAGCTCGTGCTGACCCATTCGCGTCACTACCCGGACCTGCACGCGCTTCCTGCGCGCGTCCTGTGCGTCGACGAGCTCGATCTCCGTGAAGTTCCGGCCGGTCTGCCCGGGCCGGACGCAGATGCGCACCACGCGGCCTACGTGATGTTCACGTCGGGCTCGACCGGAGAGCCAAAGGGCGTGGAGGTGCCCCACCGGGCGATCCTGCGCCTCGTCCGTGGAACCGACTACGTCGACCTCGGGCCCGACGAGACGCTGCTCGCCCTCGCACATCCGGCCTTCGACGCGTCGACCTTCGAACTCTGGGGCGCTCTCCTGAACGGCGGCCGCGTCGTGTTGGCCCCACCGGGCCCGCTCTCGACCGCCGAGCTCCACGAGCTTGTCGAGCGCGAGCGGGTGACGACGCTATGGCTGACTGCCGGCCTGTTCCACCGCGTGGCTGAAGACCGCCCCGAGCTGTTCGGCTCGCTTCGCCAGCTTTTGGCGGGCGGGGACGTCCTCTCCCCGACTCACGTGCGCCGCGCGCTCGGCGCGCTACCTCCGGGGGGGAAGTTCCTGAACGGATATGGGCCGACTGAAGGGACGACGTTCACGGCGGTCTACCCGCTGCGCAGCGGAGACGACGTGCCCGACCCCGTGCCAATTGGACGGCCGATCCCCAACACGCACGTCCGCATCCTCGACCGCTGGGGCGCCCGGGCGCCGATCGGCGGCGTGGGCGAGCTCTGCATCGGTGGCGACGGCGTGGCCCTCGGCTACGCCGGCGATCCCGCGCTGACGGCAGAGCGGTTCGTGGCTGACACGTTGGAGCTGGGACAGCGGCTGTACCGCAGCGGTGACCGTGCGCGCTGGAGGGAGGATGGCACGATCGAGTTCCTCGGCCGCCTCGACCGGCAGCTCAAGATCCGGGGTTTCCGCGTGGAGCCGGGAGAGGTCGAGGAGGCGTTGCGCCGCCATCCAGCGGTGTCGGACGTCCATGTGGCTCGCTACGAGCGCGAGGGAGGCGATACGGGCCTCGCGGCCTACGTCGTCCCCGTCTCCGGGGTCGCGACCGACGCCGGCGAGTTCCGCACGCACGTCGCACGTCTCGTTCCGGCACACGCCGTCCCGACGGCGTGGAGCCTCGTCGATCGGCTGCCTCTCTCCTCCACGGGGAAGGTCGACGCGGGCGCGCTTCTCCCTCCCGCAGCCCTTGGCCCAACCGCTCGCAGCACCGGGCGGGCCGATTCTGTCGAGCGCCGCCTGGCGGCTCTCTGGGAGCGGATCCTCGACGTCGACGGCGTTGGGGCCGACGACGACTTCTTCGACCTCGGCGGCCACTCGCTCCTCGCCGTCGAGATGTTCGACGCCATCGAGCGGACGTTCGGGTCGCGCCTGCCCCTCGCGACCGTCTTCGAAGCGCCGACCCTCGGCGCGCTCGCGGCGGTGCTCCGCGAGGAAGAGAGGGACGGTCACGGGTGCCTCGTCGCCCTGACCGAGACCGGGACGCGGCCACCGCTGTTCTTCGTCACGGCCGGAGACGGGAACGCCGTCGGGTTCGGCGCGCTTGCGCGCAGGCTCGGTCCGGAGCAGCCGTTCTACGCTCTCCAGCAGCGCGGCCTCGACGGTGGCGCGCTACTCCACCGCTCGGTCGAGCGGATGGCGGCGCACTACCTGCGAGCGATTCGCCGCGTCCGCCCTACCGGGCCGTACTTCCTCGGCGGCCGCTGCCTGGGGAGCGCCGTCGCGTACGAGATTGCCCGCCGCCTGCGGGCTGCAGGAGAGGACGTCCCGCTGCTTGTCGTTCTCGACTCGGGTGGGCCGATCTCTGCCCAGAGGCGCCTTGCCGACGGGACGCTGTACGACGAGCACATGAACGCCGCGCTCCGCCGCGCGCTGCGAGGCGGGATCGACCTCGGTGACCCGTTCACGCCGGATGGGGGCGAACGGCTGCTGCGATGGCTCGAGCAGCCGTTCGCGCCGCCGTCCGGTGAACCGGTCAGCCGCTACCTGCACGAGGTCTATCTGTCCTCCCCCTGGCTCGAGGAGACCTTCCCTGATCTCTCGGGCGTCGACGCGACCCCATTTCTCGACACGGTCGGGACGCGTTGTGGGTCGTACGGCATCGCTCCGCGCTTCCAGCCTCGAGGGGCACCACCGCCGGCACGAAAGCGCCTACGCATGCCTGTCCGTGACGCGTGGCGCGTGCTGCTCTGGCGCGCTGCCGAGGTGCGGGCGCTCGTCGTGGGCGACCGGCTTCCGGATGCGGCAGAGCGAAGGCGCCGCCGCGTCAGCGAGGCGGCGACGCGGGCATGGACGTCGTATCGGGCCGGCGCGCTCGACGCGGTGGTGACGCTCGTACGTTCGGAGGAGTACGAGGTGCACCCGACGCTCGATCGGTGGCATGGCCTCGAGACGCGGGGCGTGCGCGACGCGACGATCCGCGCCACCCACCGCTCGATCCTCCGCGAGCCCGACGTCGGGGCGCTCGCCGAGCTGATCGCGTCGTTCGTGGACGAGGCGTCCGCCACGGGAGGCAGCCGCTCGGCCTGACATGCGCGAAGAACTGCCCCACGGCGTAGTGGACGTCTGGAGCGTCGACCTCGGAGCGGATGCGGAGGACCCGCACGTCCTCTCACCGGAGGAAATCGCGCGCGCCGAGCGGTTTCGCGATCGGCAGGACGGCGAGCACTGGCGTCGCGCCCGGACCGCGTTGAGACGCGTCCTGGCGGACTACCTCGACGCGGATCCACGCATGCTCGTCTTCGATACGGCGAGTCACGGAAAGCCCTTTCTCGCCGGTCCAGAGTCAGTCCCTCGGTTCAACGTCTCGCATGCAGGCACCATCGCGCTGCTCGCGTTCGCGCGGGAAGCGGAGGTCGGTGTCGACATCGAGGTGCGCTCGCGCCGTTTCGACGCGCTCGCGCTGGCCCGGCAGGCGTTCGGCGACGCGCATGCGCGGACGCTCCGGGATCTCCCGCCGGAACGTCGGGAGGAGGCGTTCCTGAAGACGTGGGTCCGTCACGAGGCCACCGTCAAGTGCCTCGGCGCCGGGCTGGGGGTGCCCGCACCGGACGCGAGAGACGTCTGGGTGACGGACCTCGAGGTGGCGCCCGAGGCGGTCGCCGCGCTGGCCGCGACTGGCGGGCCGCGCCGTATCCGCCGGCGCGAGTACGCGGTCGCTGCTCAGAGCCGGTAGAGCACCCAGCGCTCATCGCGGAACGCGACGGGGAGGTCCGGCGCGAGCTGCGGGAAGCGGTCACGGTCGACGAGAAGCCAGGTCGCTCCGCAGGCGCGCGGGATTGCGAGGTCGCCCGTGCGCACGAAGCGTCGGAACTCGCGCACGCGCTCCCGCGGGCGGTTCGCGACC
>DASTKF010000122.1:0-11651 GCA_035716065.1 Gaiella sp. | reverse complement strand
GACGTTCGGCTCGGGCTGCGGCTTCGAGACGCGCGAGCAGGAGTTTCCGCAGGTCGGCATCAACATCAGCGTGGTCGAGCCCGGCGAGTCGAACTGCCTCTACCACTCGGAGTCGCAACAGGAGGCGTTCCTCGTGCTCTCCGGCGAGTGCAAGGTGCTCGTCGAGGGGGAAGAGCGGCCGCTCGCGCCGTGGGACTTCGTCCACTGTCCCGCGGGCGTCGAGCACGTGTTCGTCGGATCGGGCGACGGGCCGTGCACGATCCTCATGGTGGGCGCGCGGTCGAAGGACGAGCAGCTCCTGTATCCCGTCTCGGAGCTCGCGGCGCGCTACGGGGCGAGCGCGGAGAAGGAGACGAGCGACGCGCGACAGGCGTACGCGCCGTTCGAGCGGCCGACGCGCGGCCGGCCGGCGTACTGGGACCGGCTTCCCTGGGCGGGCTAGAGCTGCAGGAGCATCTCGTGCTGGCGGACGTCCGCGGTGCCGCCGAGTACCGCGAGCGCGAGCGAGCACGGGTGACCGGCGGGCAGATTGAGGATGCTGACGGCGCCCCCCAAGGTGCGGACGCCTTGCAGCAGCTCCCGTAGCGGCTCCTCGTCGCCGGCAATCTGGACGACGGAGACGCGGCCGCCGCCCACCCGGACGACCGCGGCCGCACCGTTGACCATGAAGCCGCGCAGGTCGGTGGCTTTCGCGAGTGACGCGTCGTCGCGCTGCCACGGCTCTCGCTCGACGCGGTTCTCGCGGATCCACGCGTGGGCCTCTTCGGCGTCCACCTCGTTCACGCTCGCGTCGCTCGCGGTGCCGGGAAGCGACCAGACCTCGAGGTCGCGCACCCGGGCGTAACCGAGCTGCTCGTACAGCGCGATCGCGCTCGTGTTGCCCACGATCACCTCGAGCCAGATCCGTTCGACGCCGCGCGAGCGCGCGTTCTCGTGCAGCGCGTGCATGAGCCTTCGACCGGCCCCGCGCCGCCGTTCCGCGGGAACGACGCCGACGCCGCCGACCCAGGCCTCCGCTCCGCGGAGCCCGAGGTTCGCGAGCCCCACTCGCTCGCCGTCGCGAACCGCAACCACGGACGAGGCGCGGTCGAGATCGAACGTCTCCGTGAGGAAGCGTACGGCGGCCGCGTCGACCGCGAACGGCACGAGGTAGCCCTCGTAGGACGAGGTGAAGAGCGTCGCCAGCTCCTCGTCCGAAAGGCTCGTGGCCGGCTGCAGCTCCAGGTCGGCCACGGTCGGAGCCTAGAGGGGCGAGTCGGCCCGTGGTATCGAGAGGCGCTTGGTGTCCGACTTGAAGTCGGACACCAAGCCCACCCACGCCTACGCTTTCGCTGCGGCCTTCGCCTTCTTCGTCGACTCGAGCGCGTTCTGCTTGATGAAGCGCTCGGTGTTGTCGCGTGCCTCGCTGTCCACGATCTGCACGGGCGGCGACTTCATGAGGTAGCTCGACGGCGCCTCGAGGGCGCCGGCAAGGCCGTTGTTCAGCGCGAGCTTCGCGAGCCGGACGGCGTCGATCACGATGCCGGCCGAGTTCGGCGAGTCCCACACCTCGAGCTTGAGCTCCACGTTGAGCGGCACGTCGCCGAACGACGAGCCCTCCATGCGGATGTACGCCCACTTGCGGTCGGTGAGCCACGGCACGTAGTCGGACGGGCCGACGTGGACGTTGTCCGCCCCGATGTCGTAGTCGAGCATCGACGTGACGGCGTTCGTCTTCGAGATCTTCTTCGACTCGAGCCGCTCGCGCTCCAGCATGTTGCGGAAGTCCGAGTTGCCGCCGACGTTCAGCTGCATCGTCCGGTCGAGGTGGACGCCGCGGTCCTGGAAGAGCGTCGTCAGGACGCGGTGCGAGATCGTGGCGCCGACCTGCGACTTGATGTCGTCGCCGATGATCGGACAGCCGGCATCCGCGAAGCGCTTCTGCCAGTAGGGCTCGCGGGCGATGAAGACGGGCATGCAGTTGACCATCGCGACGCCCGCCTCGAGGATCTGCTCCGCGTACCACTTCGTCGCCGCCTCGGAGCCGACGGGGAGGTAGTTGACGACGACGTCGGTGCCCGTGTCCTTCAAGATCTTCACGACGTCGTCGGTCGGGCCGGGCGCCTTCTCGACGACCTGCGAGAGGTACTTGCCGATCCCGTCGTGCGTCATCCCGCGCGAGACCGTGATCCCGGTCTTCGGGACGTCGGAGAACTTGATGGTGTCGTTCGGATGCGCCCAGATCGCGTCGGCGAGGTCGACGCCGACCTTGCCCTTGACGACGTCGAACGCGGCGGTGAACTCGATGTCCGAGATGTGGTACCCGCCGAGGTCCACGTGCATCAGGCCGGGGACGGTGTCCTCCGGCTTCGCGTTCTTGTAGTACTCGACGCCCTGGAGGAGGGAGTTGGCGCAGTTGCCGACGCCGATGAGCGCGACGCGCACCTTGTCCTTCTGGCGCCCGCCGTTCTTGGAGCCGTTCGTGCTGGCCATGAGTTCCTTTCCCTTGCGATTGCTCTGTGCCGGGACGCCGAGCCCGTCGGCGAGCGCAGAGAGGATGACGTCGTTCGCGTTGGAGTCGCGACGCGACGCCTCCGCCTGGATCTCGTCTCTCAGCTCCGGCGACACCCGGAGCAGGAGGACGGGGCTCGATCCCGCGAGCACCCTGCGACGGCGCCCGGTCGGTGTGAAGGGAACGCCGAGCTCGTCGGAGAGGATCCCGACGGCGACGTCGTTGACGTTGGATTCGCGCCGGGCGGACTCCCGCACGAGCGCGCCCTTCAGCGGGGCAGGCATTCTGACCAACACCCCGGTGCGCTTGTGTGAAGTGCTAGCAGTCAAAGTGCTAGCACGCTAGCAGATCGCGCCGCCAGGCGCCCCGCCGCTAGTTCACGGTGCAGCGCGGATCGGCGCCGAGCACCGAGCGCTGGTGCGCGTTCGCCTCGCTGTCCGCGGTGGCGTCATAGGTAGCCGGCGGAGGCCCCTGCCACATGACGTCGGGCGTCACACCCGGGCCGATCACCGTCGCGCGGTAGCGCGTCCCGTTGCCGACGCCGCGACCGCCGTGCGCGTAGAAGCCGTAACAGAAGCCTCCTCCCGTCGCGTGGGTGAGGAAGCTGTTCTCGCGCTGCCAGCCAGGCCCGTATGCCGACCCGAAGGTGTCGACGAAGATATTCCGCCCATAGGTGTCGAGCGGGACACCGAACCGCGTCGAGCGAAAGCCGTAGACCCCCTGCCCGCGATACGTGAGCCGCCCGTAGAGATGGTGGAAGCGACGGTAGGACCAGTCGGTCCAGATCTCGATCTTGGCGACCGGCCCCGACCAGTGCGAGAGCCGGAGCTCCCGCGCACCTCTCGTCCCGGTCGGCGCCACGCCGTAGTTCGGCAGCATCCGCTGCCACTCCTGGAGCGCCCAGTGCGTCCCGTCCGGCGTCGTGCACGCGGCGACCTTCCAGGCGAGTGGCGGGCCTCTGTAGGGGCCACAGACGTTGGGGCCGATCGAGCCGCCGTACCGGAGCCGGAACGCGACCTGCGGGACCGACCTGCTCGGCGGCCGAGCGTCGACGGCGCCCCAGGCCAACAGCTGCTTCGATTGGCCGCCGGAGCGGAAGGAGATCAGCGCACGGCCCTGCGCGTCGGCCTGAACCCTGACGTCGGTTGCGTCGCGTGCGATCAGCTCCGACGCGCCTGCGCCCGTGGGGAGAAGCAGGGCGATTGCCGCCGCCGCGAGAGCGGGCGCCGACACTCGGGCGCCTCGCACGCGTCCGCCAGGCCCGTGGGTCACCGCCCCTCGCTCACCCGTTCCACGTCCTCGATGCCCTTCATGATCGACTCCCTCGAGCCAGCGCGCTTCACCCAGAAGGGCTGCGCTTTCTCATCTCGCCGGAGTATGGACGGTCGCCCGTCGGACGGGTCAGGCGGGCTCGGCGAGCTCGCGCAGCTGGCGCCGCACGAACAGCATGCGCTGCACGACCGTCACCCACGCCATCAGCGCGAGCAGGTAGATCGGCCACTGGAGCCAGCCCCACGGAGCGATGCCGAGGGCGACGGCGACGATCACGACGCGCTCCAGGCGCGAGCCGAAGCCGACGTCGCCGCGCAGGCCGAGCATCTCCGCCTTGGCGCGCGTGTAGCTGACGAGCAGCGATCCGATCACCGCGAGGAACGTCGCGACGAGGGCGATCTCGTTCGAGTCGCGCATGAAGACGAGCCCGATCGCGGTCAGCATCGCGGCCTCGCCGAGCCGATCGAACGTCGAGTCGAGGAACGCCCCGAACACCGTTCCCTTCCCCGCGGCACGGGCCAGGGCACCGTCGAGGATGTCCGCAATCGATCCGGCGACGAAGAGGACGCCGCCGAGCCAGAAGAAGAGGTACTCGTTCCGCTCCTCGAAGCCGACGAGCACCGCGCCCGCGACGCAGAGCGCGAGCCCGGCGATGGACAACATGTCGGGTGTCAGCTTCGTGCGCGCGACGCCCTGCATGGATCGCCGCAGGATCTCCCTCGCGGCCGCGGTGTATTCCTGCTTGACGCGATCGAGCTGCGAGACGGCGTTGGTTCCGGGCTCGAGCCCGGAACCGTCGCCCGGTTCGCTCACGCGGTGCCTGCGAACACGCGTGGCAGGCGCCTGCGGAAGAGCAGAAGCGCGGTGAGCATCGCGATCGCGAACCCCGCCACGCAGTCGAGCCAGTAGTGGTTCCCGGTGCCCATCACCGCGAAGCTCACCCACGCCGGCCAGGCCAGCCACAGCGCGCGCGCAAGCCACGAGCGACAGACGGAGGCCATCACGACGCCGACGATGAGCGCGTCCATCGCGTGCAGGCTGGGCATCGCCGCATACGGGTTCGCCGCGAAGGCGATCAGCCCGCTGTCGTGGTTCACCGATGCGTAGTCCGCGAGCGTGTCCGTGAAGCCCCACTCGGGGAACATCCTCGGCGGCGCGGTCGGCATCAGCACGTATCCGATGAGGCCGACGACGTTCGCGCCGATGAGCCAGTTGCGGAAGTCGGCGAACCGCTCTTGGTGACGGAAGTACACGTACAGAAGGGTCAGGCCGACGACGGCGAACTGCGAGAGCCAGTAGGTGTACGACGTCGCGAAGATCAGGAAGCCCGAGCTCTGGACGAAGCTCTGGACGGTCGGCTCGATCAGCGCGTGCAGGCGATTCTCCGCCTCGATCACGAGGGTGCCGTTCCAGAACGCCTCGGCGACCTCTCGGTCCGCGGCGCCGCGCACCACCTGATAGACGGCGTAGAAGCCGAACCACACCGCGAACTGGAGGGCGAGGTGCGCCCATCCACGCGGCAGCCAGCGTGCCTCCGCGTAGCTCGTCACTCCACGACGATTCTAACCAGGCGGCCTGCTGGCCCGGTGCGGACCCGTCTGCGAGGATCCCCCACGACCGAGCAGGAGGGATGGAATGGGCGATTTCACGATCAAGCACGACGACGAGCTCGAGCGGGACTACGGGAAGTGGGTGCTCGTGCGCCGGTCGCTCGGCGTGAGCACGTTCGGTATCAACGCGGTCGAGCTGCCGCCCGGCGACTCGATCCCCGAGCACGACGAGACGGGCCGCGACCACGAGGAGCTCTTTCTCGTGCTGGAGGGCGCCCCGACGCTGGTCGTCGACGGCGCCGACCACCCGCTTCGCGAGGGCTCGTTCGCGCGCCTCGACCCCGATCGCGTGCGGACTGTGCGCAACGACGGCGAGTCCGTCGCGCGCGTCCTTATCGTCTCCGCCCCGGTGTCGAGCGGCTACGAGCCGCTGGACTGGGCTTGAACGTGGGGGGAACCCATGGTTCCCCCCAAGTTGTCTAGCCGCCTATGTAGGACATCTCGATCCGCGGGAGCTCGGAGGTCCGCTCGGTGCGGATCTCGGAGTAGCGATCGGTGCGCCGCGTCCAGACGCCGGCGACAGCGTCGCGCAGGTCCTCGTCGCTCGCTCCGGAGCGGAGCAGCGCGCGCAGGTCGGTGCCGCGGAGCGCGAACAGGCAGGTGTAGAGCTTTCCCTCCGCGGAGATCCGCGTCCTGGTGCAGTCGCCGCAGAACGGCTGGGTGACCGACGAGATGACGCCGATCTCCCCCGCTCCGTCGCGGTAGCGATACCGCTGCGCGACCTCGCCGCGGTAGGACGCCTCGACGGGCTCGAGCGGGAACACGGCGTCGATCCGCTCCACGATCTCGGCGGCCGGCACGACGTCGTCGAGCCGCCACCCGTTCGTCGTGCCGACGTCCATGTACTCGATGAAGCGCAGCGTGTGCCCCGTGCCGCGGAAGTAGCGCGCCATGTCGACCACGCCGGCGTCGTTGACGCCGCGCTTGACGACTGCGTTGACCTTCACGGGGAGACCGACCGACGACGCGGCCGCGATCCCCTCGAGCACGCGCTCGACGGGGAAGTCGACGTCGTTCATCGAGCGGAAGGTCGGGTCGTCGAGCGAGTCGAGGCTGACGTTGACCCGGCCGAGACCCGCGTCGCGGAGGGCCCGCGCCTTCCTGGCGAGGAGTGACGCGTTCGTCGTCAGCGTGACGTCGAGGCGGTCGATCGTCGCAAGCCGCTCGACCAGCCTCTCGAGCTCGCGCCGCAGGAGCGGCTCGCCGCCCGTGAGCCGGATCTTCTCGACGCCGAGGGCGACGAACGTCCGCGCCACCCGCTCGAGCTCCTCGAACGTAAGCAGCTCCTTGCGGTCCATGAAGCGGTAGCCCTGACCGAACACGGACTTCGGCATGCAGTACGAGCAGCGGAAGTTGCAGCGGTCGGTGACCGAGATCCGCAGGTCGCGGATCGGACGCCCGAGTGTGTCCACGGGGTGCATGTCTCAACGGTACTCGTCGCCGCATGGCACGACGCGCGGCTACGACGATCTGCGGCGCGCGCGCGCGCGCTCACGACGGTCGAGATCATCCACCCGACGTGAGCCGCTGTAGCGTGCCGCGATGCGGCGAGCCTCGTCCCCGCTCCTGGCGCTGGTCGTCGTCACCGCGATCTGGGGCTACACGTTCGTCCCGGTGCAGAAGGCGGTCGGGGCGTACCCGCTCTTCGCCTTCCTCGCCGTCCGCTTCGCGATCTCGACGCTCGCACTCGTGCCCTTCGCCTTCGGGCCTCTGCGCGTCCTGCCCCGGGCAGGATGGGCCGCCGGGATCGTCGCCGGCTCCTTCCTCGGGCTCGCCTACGGTCTTCAGACCGCAGGCCTCGAGCTGACCACCGTGAGCAGCACGGGATTCATCACCGGGCTCTACGTCGTCTTCACGCCGCTCCTCGCGCTCGCCGCCTTCGGGACGCCCGTGCCCGCTCCCGTGTGGGTCGGCGTCGTCTTCGCTCTGACAGGCCTCCTCCTCCTGAGCGGCGCTCCCGGCGGCTCCTGGACGGGGAACCTCCTCGTGCTCGGAAACGCCGTCGCGCAGTCCTTCCAGATCGTCGCGATGGAGCGGTGGGCGCCGCGCTACGACGCGCGGGCGCTGACCATCCTCCAGATGGCCGTCGCGTTCGCCGGGTTCGCGGTTGTCGCGGTGGCCGCCGGACAGGTCGAGGCACCGCCCGATGCGGCGACGTGGTACGCGCTCGTCGTCACCGGCGTCTTCGCGGGCGCGCTCGGGTACCTCGTGTCGACCTGGGTGCAGTCCCGGACGACCGCGGCGCGCGCAGCGCTCGTCTTCACGCTCGAGGCGCCGTTCGCGGCGCTCTTCGGCGTGCTTCTCCTCTCGGAGCGCCTCGGCTGGGCGGGGTGGGCGGGCTGCGCGGTGATGCTCGCCGGGATCGTCCTCGCAGAGCCGGCCGCCGCCGCGACGCTGCGGCGCCTCGTTCCGGCGCGGGTCGGCTGATGGACGCTGTCCTCCTCGCCCTCGTCTCTGCCGCGTTCTTCGGGGCGATGCCGGTTGCCGTCCGCTTCGCGCTCGGCCCGCCGCTCGTGCCGGCCGCCGTCGGCGCGCTCTTCATGCAGATCGCGACGTTCGCGGTGCTCTGCGTCGCGGCCGTCTGGCAGGGAGGCGTCACGCTCTCGGGCATCGCCCCGTTTCTCCTCGCGGGCGCGATCGCGCCGGGGCTCTCGAACGTCTTCATCACGCTGGGGATCCGCGAGGCCGGCTCCTCGCGTGCGTCGGTCGCGTTCGGGACCGCGCCGCTCTTCGCGGTGACGATCGCGGTCGTCGCCTTCGACGAACGGCCGGACGCCGCGGTGCTCCTCGGCGCGCTCCTCATCGTGTGCGGCGGGATCGCTCTGGCGCTCGAGTCGGAGCGTCCGCAGCACGTTCGTCGTCTCGGCATCGCGTTTGCGCTCCTCGGCGCGGCGCTCTTTGCCCTGCGCGACAACCTCGTTCGCCATCTGTCCCTCGACAGCGACGTCCCCTCGATGACGGCCGGTGCCGTGATGCTCGCGGCGAGCCTCGTGGTCACCTCGGCGATCGTGGCCGGGGCCAGGCAGCGCGTCGTCTGGCCGAAGGCGATCATCGCGCGCTGGCTCGTCCCCGGCGCGTTCGTCGGCTTCTCCTACATCGCGCTGTTCGAGGCCTTCTACCGCGGCACAGTCTCGGTCGTGTCCCCGATCGTCGCGACCGAGTCGCTGTTCGGTGTTGCGTTCTCCGCCTGGTTCCTCGGCCGGTCGGAGGGGATTGGCCGTCGCGTCGTCGCGGGAGCGCTGCTCGTCGTGTCCGGCGCGGTCCTGATCACGGCGTTCCGCTGACGCGCGTGATCGCCTCCACCCGTCGCCGGAAGCTCCCGGGGTCGATCGCCGGATAGCGGTAGAGCTCCGGCTCGATCTCCTCGTAGAAGCGGTACAGCCTGTCGCGCTCGACGAGACCGCGCGCGAGCATCTCCCGGACGTCGGCGAGGTCGCTGTCGTGCGCGCGCTCGAGCTTCGCGAGAGCCTGCGAGTACGGGTCGAAATGAAGGAACGTCACCGCGCCCTCTCGCGCGACCGAGCCGCTCCGCTCCTTCCAGCCGCCCGGCACGGGGACGAAGTCGGCCGGGGAGGCAAGCTCGACGTTGAGCTCGAGTTCGTCCTTGATCGCCGGGATTGCGCGCAGCAGCTCGTCGGCAGCGTCGCCGTCGCCGAGGGCGATGTCGACGTCGATCGTCGTGCCGCGCCATCCCTCGAGAACCGCCGTCGCGCCGCCGACGAGATAGACGGTCTGCGCGCTGTGCGCCGCGCGACCGAGCGCTGCCATGAACGCGCGAATGCGATCGGCGTCTACGGGGCGACGCATTCGGCGGCACGCTCGTAGCTGACCAGTCGCCTGACGAGCGCGTTGTAGCGGCCGTGCGCCGAGTCCGGGTCAGCGCGCGCGAGCAGCGCGAACAGCCGGAGCTCGGGCTCGTCGAACGGCTCGGCCACGTCGTGGCCCGATTCGGTCAGCCGCGCAGCGCCGATGGAGACGAGCAGCGCCGCAGCCGTCTCACGCCGTGCGCGGAGATCGGCGAGACCCGCCTCGACGAGCTCTGCTCCCGGAAGGGCTTCCACGCGCGAATCGTAGGCCAGCGGTGGGACGCGGCGACCCGCGCCCCACCGCGTAGCCTCACCGCGTGGGCTCGAAGTAGTGCTTCCGCATCCAGTGGCCCACCTTCTTGCCGATCACGGCTCCCTGCACGTCGGCCGTCCGGAAGTGGATGCCGCCCCAGACGCGAGCGTCGATGATCTCCTTGAGCGCGTTCGAGAACCGGTCGAAATGCCGCGCCGGAATCGGCACGCCGTTGAGCGACCGCCCGCCGACCACGTCGAAGGACGCCTTGTCCGTTCCGAAGAAGTCCTGGAACGCCTCGACCGTCGCGCCCGACACGCAACCATGGCCCGACGGGTGGTCGGGGAACGGGGGTGTCGCGAGCGGCGGTGTCGTCTGCGTCGCCGGAGCGAAGAGGGACTCCCATGTGGGATCGGCGACCGTCGCCGGGTTCCCGTCCGTGTCCGCCTCCCGGATCGCGGCGCGCGGCCGCCAGAAGTGCCAGTACCACTTGTCGTTCCAGCAGCTGATCGCGCCGTCGGCCGCGGCGAGGTTGATCATCGCGTAGAGGCGGGCCTGGTCCGCGGTGTCGAGGGTGCCCGCGAGGCTCCGGGCGACACCGTTCCAGAGCGCGATCGGCGGGAACTGCCAGAAGACCGCGGCGGCGGTCTCGTCCGCGGTTCGCTTCGTGCTGTCGAGCGCCCCAAGCTCCTTCACCTCGTTGAACTCCTTCGTGTACTCGCCACTCGTCAGGGCGTTCGGCCCGTCCGAGCGGAACTGCTCCGGGCTCTCGATCAGGAACGGCTTCGCATTGCCGACCCAGGCGTCAGGGTCGGTTGCCCCCGCCACGACCGGTCGCCAGTTGCCGGCGCCGGGCGCGATCACGAGCCCGAAGTCGAACGGATCCATGAACCCGTCGTTCTGGCGGAACGCGAGCATCGCCTGCGCTGCGCTGGCCCCGACCTGCGCCCCCTGCGCCTTGAACGCGTCCGTGATCCCGGCCATGGTGGATGCGTAGAGGCCGTCGAGCGTCGCCTGTTGGGCGGGCGCGATCGCCACGAGCACGTCGTGCGCGGCGGTGGCCGCCGCCGCGTCCTGCGAGAACCATGGCTGCGCCCCGATCGCCCGAGGGTCGACGAGATAGGGCTGGTACCCGCCGTCGATCGCGTTGACCGCGTCGTAGACCGCGCCCTCGACCATCGCCATGCCGCGGGACTCGCCGTGGGCGGTCGGTCGCAGTGGGATCGTCTGCTGCTGCGCGATCAGGTTCCATTGCCCGATCACGTCCGCCTGCGCCACACCGGGCGCCGCGAGCGCTGCTGCGAGAACGGCGCACGCGAAAAAGAGCGCGCGCCGGGTGGTTCGGATCATGCCTGCCCCCCTTGTGGATGTTGCGACACCTTCGCCGGTGGCCCGAGTTGAGTCCATGTGACATTCGTCGTATCTTCTGATACGAGATGCAGCGTCTCGATGCGAGGGATCTCGAACGCGTCGGGCGGTTCGTCGCGGAGACGGGATCGATCGAGGGTGACGAGCCGTTCCCGCCGGCGTTCCTCGCCGCCATCCGGCGGCTCGTCCCGTGCGACTCCGTGACGTTCTGCGAGCTCGATCGGGTCGGCGAGCGAGCGCTCGGCGTGGTGTCGTACCCGGAGGAGCCGCAAGACGACGAGGAGCTCGGGCTCGACTACTGGGAGGCGCGGCACGAGCACCCGGTCTGCCATTTCCACGAGACGACGGGAGACTGGCGCGCGCACCGCCTATCCGACTTCGTGGAGCTGCGCCGCTTCCGCTCGAGCCGGATCTACGCCGAGTGGTTCCGCCCCCAGCACGTGGAGAGCCTCATCACGGTCGGCCTCGACAGCCCGCTCTCCCACACGAAGGTCTTCCTGCTCGCACGAAGCGACGGCCGCGACTTCGACCCGGCCGACAATCTCGTCCTGGATGTCGTGCGCCCGTACCTCGCGCTGCGCTACGAGGCGGCCCGCCGCGGCGTCGAAGGCCCCGTCGGGTGTGGCGCCCTCACCCCGCGCGAGCGCCAGATACTCGCGCTCGTCGCAGAGGGCAAGACGAACGGGCACATCGCCGACGAGCTCTACATCGCGCGCGGCACCGTGCGCCGGCACCTCGAGAACGCCTACGCGAAGCTCGGCGTGCACACGCGGACGGCGGCCGTCCGCGCCGCCGCCGCGCTCGGCTCCGTCCTGGCCGCCGCGCTCAGCGCCGCCTGAATTCGCGACGCG
>DASTKF010000121.1:0-5249 GCA_035716065.1 Gaiella sp. | reverse complement strand
CGCTTGAAGTACGTCTGGTCGAGCGGCGCCCGCACGCCGGGCTCCATCCGGGCGGCGACACCGGCGACGCGCGAGATCGACTCGATCGGATGACCGAGCAGGTCGCAGTAGTGGACACGCGCGCGGCGGCACTGACGCCGCATCTCATCGCGGAGCCCCGGCTCGACAAGCGTGTACACCATCACGGCCGGACGCCCCCGGGCTCGCGCGACCGCGAGCGCGAGATCCTCGATCGACTCGACCCTCGGGTGACGCACCTCGTCGAACAGAAGGTCGGGGAACTGCGCCTCGAGCGCGAGGACGAGACGCGCGGCGGTCTCCCCGGTCGAGTCGGACACGATGTGGAGCTCGACGGGAACCTGGTCGCTCACGGCCGGAGCCTAACGGCGGGCGATCGGCGCCACGCGCGCCGCCGTGAGCTCGACGAGATCGGTAGGCGCGAGCTCCAGCTCGAGACCGCGACGACCTGCGCTGACGTGGATCGTCTCGTGATCGAGCGCCGACACGTCGACGACGGTTGGCAGCGCACTCCTCTGACCGAGCGGGCTGATCCCGCCCGCGACGTAGCCGGTCGCCCGCTCTGCGGCCGCCGCCCCGGCCATTCGCGCCCGCTTCCCCAGGGCGCGCAGGTCGAGCTGCGCCTCCACGGGCACGACGGCAACGGTCAACGCGCCGTCGACGTCCGCCACGAGCGTCTTGAACACGCGTGCGGCCTCCAGGCCGAGCTTCTCGACCGCCTCGAGCCCGTACGACTCGGCGCGCGGATCGTGCCGGAACTCGTGCAGGGTGAAGGCGACGCCGGCACGGGTCGCAGCCGCGATCGCCGGTGTGCCCTTCCCCGCCACGCGGGCGAGGGTAGCTTTGCCGCATGGCCGAGGTCACGATGGACAAGATCGTCTCGCTCGCGCGCCGCCGCGGGTTCGTCTTCCCTTCCTCGGAGATCTACGGCGGGCTCGGGTCGTCGTACGACTACGGCCACTATGGCGTCCTCCTCAAGGAGAACGTCAAGGCACGCTGGCTCGAGGCGATGGTGCAGGAGCGCGACGACATCGTCGCCCTCGACTCCGCGATCATCCTCCATCCGAAGATATGGGAGGCCTCGGGCCACGTCTCGGGCTTCACTGATCCGCTCGTCGACTGCCGCACCTGCAAGAAGCGCTTCCGCGCGGACCACCTCGGTGAGGAGCAGTGTGGGCGGAAGCCCAGCAAGCGCCCCGGCGAGACCCCGGACTGCGACCTCACCGAGGCGCGCCAGTTCAACCTGATGTTCGAGACTCGTGTGGGACCGGTCGAGGAGACGGGCCAGCGTGTCTTCCTCCGGCCCGAGACCGCCCAGGGGATCTTCGTCAACTTCAAGAACGTCGCGCAACTGGCTCGCCGCAAGCCGCCGTTCGGGATCGCGCAGGTCGGCAAGTCGTTCCGCAACGAGATCACGCCCGGCAACTTCATCTTCCGGACGCTCGAGTTCGAGCAGATGGAGATGGAGTACTTCGTCCCACCGGCCGACGCGGACGAGTGGTACCGCTACTGGGTCGACGAGCGTCTCGGCTGGTACGTCCGGTACGGGATCCGCGACGAGAGCCTGCGGGTGCGCGTCCATGACGCCGACGAGCTGTCGCACTACTCGAGCGCGACGAGCGACATCGAGTACCTCTACCCGATCGGCTGGTCCGAGCTCGAGGGGATCGCGAACCGGGGCACGTTCGACCTCACCGCCCACACGGAGGCGTCCGGAACAACGCTCGAATGGGTCGACGGCGGGAGCGGAGAGCGGTACGTCCCCGCGGTGATCGAGCCCGCGGCGGGCGTCAACCGCGCGATGCTGGCATTCCTTTGCGACGCCTACGACGAAGAGACGGTCGGTGACCGGGAGCGGACCGTCCTGCGCCTCCATCCCGAGATCGCTCCCGTCAAGGTCGCCGTGCTGCCCCTAGTGCCCCGGGACACAGGAATGGCCGAGCGCGCGCGAGCGCTTCATGCCGAGCTTCGACGCGTCATGATTGCCGAGCACGACGACGGCGGCCAGATCGGCCGCCGCTACCGGCGTCAGGACGAGATCGGGACGCCATGGGCCCTTACGATCGACGAGCAGACGCTCGTCGACGAGACGGTCACGATCCGGGACCGGGACTCGCTCGCCCAGGAAAGGATCTCGATCGCCCGGGCGCGCGAGCACCTCATCGACCGGCTCGCGGCGCCGTGGCGCGCACCTGCGCGGGCCGGGACCTCAGATGCTTGAGGATACAATCACCGTGCGATGGCTTCTGCGCCCTTCATTTCGCCGGCTCTCGCATCCATCGGTGATCTCCGGCCGCACGACGGCCTTCTGACGACCGGCGAGCTCGAGCAGCTCGCGTTCGACATCTTCGAGCGGGGCGACATCTGGGAGCCGCTCGTCCGCACCGACGCGGAGCAGCGCCGCTACGAGCTCCTCTACGAGGACGAGCAGCTCGACGCCTGGGTACTCTCGTGGATGCCCGGGCAGGGGACTGGGTTCCACGACCACTACATCTCCGGCGTCGGCCTGTGCTGCGCGCGGGGCGCCGTTCGCGAGGATCTCCTCGTGTACGGCGGCCCGGACATCGAGCTCCAGCTCCGACCCGGCGACACCCGCCAGGGCGGGCCGGGCTACATCCATCGCGTGCGCCACCAGGCGGGCGAGCCCGCCGTCACGATTCACGTCTACTCGCCGCGGCTCGACTGGGTCGGCCAGTATCGCCTCGGCGAGAGCGGGCTCGTACGTCGCGAGGTGCGACCGGGCCGGAACGAGCTGACCGACCAGCTCATCTCGGAAGGCGCGCTCGAGCACGTGCTCGAGCGGTTCTGAACTTGCTCGCAAGCAGAATTCCGCAGGGGCGGAATCGTGCCGCTTTGATCTCCGCCTTCGGCGGGGCGCATCCCTGAAGACGTCCCCTTCGGGCCGCAATTGCCTCGACCCTGTCGCCTGCTGGGCCGGGAGATTCCTAGGCGTGTGTTCTGTGAGTCTGGCGAGGACATCGTCGCGGACTGAAGGCTCTCGGTCATGGGTTGGTTTCGCCGTCGCAGCGCACCACCGCCCGCGCCAGACCGTGGGGTCATGTTCCCGAGTGCCGACACCTGCCGCCGCGGAACGTCGCGCTACGCGGACAGCGTCCGTAGGCGGAAGCCGCCGTGGTGCTCGTAGGACGACGTCACGACCGCGAGGACGTCGCGCGACGCGCGCTCGTCCATGCCGAGCGCCGGCGCGTCGGCGATCGGCGACCCGAGGAGCGCCCGGAGGCCGGCGAGCCCCGCCGGCGAGAGCCCGATCCCGCCGTGGTCGCATGCCGCGCACACCGCGCCTCCCGCCGACGCCGAGAAGGCGACGATCCCCTGCTCCGCACCGCATTCGACGCAGCTCCCGAGATGCGGCAGGAAGCCCTCGAGCCAGAGCAGCTTCAGCTGGAACGAGAGGACGAGCGGATCGAGGGCTGGCCGTCGGCCCGGTTGCGACGGCCGCACGTCCAGCGCATCGAGGAATCGCGTCAGGGCAAGGAACGCGCGATCGTTCCGCTCCTCGTCGGTGTAGAGGCGGAGCATCGCCTCGAGGCCGACGAGCCCGACCTGGAGGCGGTACGGGTCGATGCGGATCGCGTCGTGCGAGCGGACGAGTGACGCACCGGTAACCGTGCCGAGCTCGCCGCGACCGCGGTGGATCGACAGCTCGACGTGCGAGAACGGCTCGAGCCGGCCGCCGAACCGGCTCTTCGTCCGCCGGACGCCCTTCGCGACCGCACCGACGCGACCGCTCGCGAGGCTGTAGACGTGGAGCACGCGGTCGGCCTCGCCGAACGCGAACGACCGGAGCACGACCGCCTCGGTGATCGTCGGCACGGCCATGACTCGAGTGTAGGCACGAGACGCGACAACCATCGTGACCGCCGACTCGGCCGGCACAGTCCACGCGACCGACGTGTCGGAGCGGGCGCAAACGCAGCCGCGGAGGACGTCTGCGCCCACCAATCCCGGTACATCGAGACCCTGCACTTCGCAGGCCTGTCAGTTCGCGACATGTTCTACCGCCCCACGCCTGGGCCGCCGACCTCCTCCCCACGGCTCATAGCCTAACTGGATAACACAGACGAATGGGAAACCCAAGAGCGCCGAGATCGTGCCCATTCATCCACAGCTTCGAGCCCTGGGCCGCCGGCCTCGAGCAGGCGCCCTCGACGCCTCTCCGGGCAACACCCCAGGCCGGGCTCACATCCTCTGGCAGCGCGGACAGAACCACGTGCCGCGCCCGGCGACGACGATTCGCTCGATTGGTCTCCCGCAGCGGTCGCATGGCTCCCCGAGCCGTCCGTACACGTGGAACTCGTGCTGCATCCCGCCGCCCTCGCCGTCCGGCGTCACGTAGTCGCGGAGCGTCGAGCCGTTGAGCTCGACACCGCGCCGGAGGGCCGCGCGCACCGCGCGGTGCAGGCGCGTGATTTCCCCGGCGTCGAGCTCGCCTGCGGGGCGCCGCGGGTGGATCCGCGCGCGCCAGAGCGCCTCGTCGGCGTAGATGTTCCCGATCCCCGCGATCCTGCGCTGGTCGAGGAGAACCGCCTTGATCGGTGCCCGGCGCCCCGCGACGATGCGCGCGAGCCGCGCGCTCGTGAACGACGGCGCCAGTGGCTCGGGCCCGAGTCGCGATGCGAGGTACGGCCGGAGGTGGCCGTCGTCCAGAAGCTCCCAGGTGCCAAAGCGCCGCACGTCGCGGTACCCGACGGCGGCGCCCGTATCCAGCCCCAGCGTGGCGCGCCGGTGGGCGTCGGCGGGAAGGTGGCCTGCAGGGAAGTGGAGCAGCGAGCCGGTCATCCGGAGGTGCACAACGAGCGTCCTGCCGCTCTCCAACCGCCACAGGAGGTACTTGCCGCGTCGCTCGACGGCCGCGATCCGCTCACCCACGAGCGCATCCGCCACGAGGCTCGGCGAGACGGGCCGCGTCAGCCTCGGGTCGGCGATCTCGGCGCTCGCGATGGTCGCGCCTTCGACGAGCGGCGCGATTCGGCGGCGGACGGTCTCGACCTCGGGCAGCTCGGGCACGGTCGCATCGTAGGGACGACGACCCGGGCCTCAGGCAGCATGCGGCCGGAGCCGCCCTTCGCGGGGCGCGTCATCCGCACGGCGCGGATGCGTGTCGCCAGAGGCTTCGCGCTCGACCTCGCCTCGATCGGCGTCTGCGGGAGAGCCCGCGACAGGAGGGACGACGAGCTCCATCCCGGCCGGGAGGACGATCTCGGAGTCGA
>DASTKF010000120.1:0-5103 GCA_035716065.1 Gaiella sp. | reverse complement strand
TACCAGACGTGCCCGATCCCGCCGTGCGACTGCAGCCCGGGGACGCCGAAGGGCACGATGGCCGACGTCGCGAACTACCTGGGCGTCTCCCAGGTCTGGGCCGCCGGGTTCCGCGGCACCGGCATGGTCGTCGGCGTGGTCGACGGCGGCATCACCGCTCAGGGGAGGCCGGTCAAGCCCGGCGAGACGACGCGGCGCATACCGCGCGTGATCGGCGGCTGGCCGACCGCGGACTGGGGCACCGAGGCGAGCCGCTGGGGCGAGCACGGGAACATGACGTCGACCGACGTCCTCGGCATGGCACCCGACGCCCAGATCTACGACCTGCGGATCTCGGGCGCGCCGGACATCCCCTCGACGATCTCCCGCGCGCTGCAGGCGTTCCAGTGGGCGATCGACCAGCACAAGGTCAACGGGACGCCGCACGTCCTCTCGAACAGCTGGGGAATCTTCCAGGAGTCGTGGGACACGACGTACGCGCGCAACCCGAACCACCCGTTCACGCGCAAGGTCGTGGAGGCGCTCGACGAGGGGATCATCGTCCTCTTCGCCGCCGGGAACTGCGGCGGCACCTGCCCCGACGGGCGCTGCGGCGCCGACAACGGGCCGGGCCGGAGCATCTGGGGCGCCAACAGCCATCCGCGCGTGATGACGGTCGGCGCGGTGAACAAGAACGAGGAGTTCGTCGGCTACTCGAGTCAAGGCCCCGGTGCGCTCGACCCGAACAAGCCCGACTTCTGCAGCGTCACGCACTTCACCGGGTACTTCACGAGCGACAGCGGGACGTCCGCAGCGACGCCGATCCTCGCCGGCGCGGTCGCCCTCCTCAAGCAGTCGAAGCCGACCGCGACGCAGGACAGCATCAAGGCGGCCCTCAAGGCCACGGCGAAGGACATCGGGCCCGCCGGGTTCGACCAGCACAGCGGTGCGGGCATCGTCCGCATCAAGGCCGCGTTCGACCGGCTGCGCCTCGTGATCCCGCCGTCGAGGCCGATCATCCGGTGCCAGCCGAGCATCATCGTCCGCTGCCCCAGCATCCCGGCCGTTCGGTGCCCGAGCAGGCTCCGACCGTGCCCGACCTCGCCGATCATCTGCCGGCCGAGCGTCCTGCTTCGCTGCCCGAGCGAGCTGATCCGGTGCCCGAGCGAGCTCGTCGCGTGCCCGACCAAGCCGATCGCGTGCGGGCCGCTTCCGTCCCGTCTCACGAGGTGCCCCTCGGGCCCCGTCTGCCGCCCGATCGACCCGGGCGGGCCGGGCGGACCGGTCGAAGGGCTCGAGGGCTGGGGGTACGGAGGCGAGGAGGACGTGTACGGCGCCTACGACACGGGCTACGAGACGTGGTACGGCCTCGACGAGATGGACGAGCTCGGCGGCGAGGGCGGCTACGACCCAGCGGGCGACTACTGGTACGGAGGCTGGTAGGGCCACCGCGCGCTCGAAGACAATGGAGAGCACCGCCCCCGCGACGGCGCGCCACGTCGTCCGCCGGCTCCTCGACGCGGGCGTGATCGCCCCCGCTCAGGCCGTCGACGGCGAGGTGGTCGTGCGCAACGTGTCGCAGTCGAACGGCGTCTTCGTGGTGACCGCGGACGGGCTCGAGTGCGTCGTCAAGGGACCGGGGCCGGCCGCCGGGGAAGGCCAGGGCAGCCTCGAGCGGGAGGCACGCTTCTACGAGCGCGTCGCGGGCGACGCCCTCCTCGCGGCGCTCGTCCCGGTCCCCCGGCTGCGCGGAGCCGTCGATGACCTGCTCGTGCTCGAGCGGACGCGGCCCGGACAGACCCTGCACGAGCACACTCAGGTCCGCGGCGACTCTATGGACGGCCTCGTCCTGCTCGGCAGCGCGCTCGGTGCCTGGCGTCGGGTCTCCGCGGCGTTCGCAGGGCCGGATCTCCCGGGCCACCTGCCGTGGGTGCTCGAGGCACTGGGGGATCCGCCGCCCGACGTCGTCGCCGAGAACGCGGGGGCACGCGGTCTGGCGGACGCCCTCCGCTCCGACGAGGCGCTGCGAGAGGGGATGGCGCGGCTGCGCCGCGGGTGGCGGCGTGACGCGGTCATCCACGGCGACGTCCGCTTCGACAACGTGCTCCTCGAGCACGAGCCTCCCTCCGGCCGCCTGCGCGCGGTGCTGGTCGACTGGGAGCACCTCGACCGAGGCGATCCCGGCTGGGACGTGGCCGGCGCCCTCGCCGACGTCGTCGCGATCGAGGCGGTCCCGCGGGACAGTCCGCCGGTCGGCGCCGGGTACCGCCGGGCCGCAGCGGCAGAGCTTGCGCTCCTGGCACCGGTCGCCAGGCGTGCCGTCCAGGCGTTCGCCGAGGGCTACCGCGAGTCGGCGCCGCCCGAGACGGCCGAGGCCGACCTTCGCGGAGGGCTCGAACTGCTTCCGGCGCGGCTGCTCAACATCGCGTTCCTCCACGCCGCCTGGAGCGTCACGGACGACGTGTCCCCCGGGCTCGCGCTGGCAGGAGTCGCCGCTGGGCTGTTCGAGCGGCCGTTCGAGCCGGGGCTCTCCCTGGCATGACCGCGGCCAGCCCTCCGCGTGCCGTTCCGGAGACCGTCCGCGAGGACCTGCTCGCGGCACTCGAGGTCGCCGACCGCCATCCCGGCGCGGATGCCACGGGCCTCGCCGAGGTGCTCTACACGGACTGGTACCTCGGCCTCCCCGGAGCGCCCCCCGACGAGCCGCCCGCCGCGCCCGAGCCCGTCGACATCGCCCTCGTCGACCTCCTGCGGGACGCACACGTCGACGCAGGGCGCTTCGAGCCCGGCTGGACGGTGGAGGGTGTCTCCAGCCAGGGACGCGTTGCCGTCGTGCGAGACGGCCGCCAGCGGATCCTCGCGCGGGTCGACGTGCTTCCGTCCGTGCGCGCCTGCCTGCCGCCGCGACCGGGTGAGACCGTGCGTGCGGTCGCACGGCGAGACGCGCTCGACGAAGCGACCGCGTTCTGGTTCACCTACGGCGGGGACTGGGACGAGGCTGCGGAGCTGCCCCCGGAGCTCGTCCGCGTTTACTGGCACGTGCGCCGCCGGGCGGTGCCTGAGCTCGTCGGCGTGCTGACGGAGCACCTCGCCGAAGCCCGGGTTCCGTACTCGTTGAAGGTCGCCGTCGCCGATCCCGACGTCGAGCGACCCGACCGCGCCGTCCTCTACCTCACACGCGACGCGTACGCCGCCGCGGCGCCGGCGATCCGGCGGGCGCACGGCGCTGTCACGAGCTGCCTCCTCCCCGGTGTCCCGCGCCTCACGAGGCACCTCGCCCCGGGCCTCGCCGTGGCGGACGACCCGGGGACAGGCGAGAGCTTCGGTCAGCAGCGCTGCGGTCTCGTCGCCGAGGCTCTCCGGGGGGAGCGGGCGAACATGACGGCGAACGCCGACGAACGAGCGGCCGTCGTCGCCGAGTATCTCGCCGCGACCGGCCACGACCCGGCGCGGCCGTACCTGCGCGTGGGCAGCGACGAGGACCACCCATGGCCGTCGGCATAGCGACGGCCAAGGACGCGACGTTCCGGGCACCGGCGGTCGCGGTCGGTCGCCGCCTCGTGTCGGAGGCCGTCTGGCACGACGACCGGTGCACGTGGTTCGGCGACGACGTCGAGGACGACGGCGCGGTGATCCACCGCTCACTCGCCGCCGACCTCTACGGCGGGACGAGCGGCGTCGCGTGGTCACTGGCTCACCTCTATGCCGCGACAGGGGACGACGACGTCGCGGCGACGGCGGCCGGCGCGCTCCGCCATGCGCTTTCGCGGACGCGCGGCCCGACGGACGCCGGGCTGTACACGGGGACGTCCGGGATCGCGCTCGCCGCGGTAGCCGCCGGACGGCTGATCGGCGCGCCCGACATCACCGAGGAGGGGTCGCGCCTCGCGCACACCGCTGCGCGCTCCGCCGTCGAGGCGCCGAGCGACGAGACCGACCTGATCGGCGGGATCGCCGGCACGGCGCTCGCGCTCCTCGAGCTGTCGCGCGCGCTCGACGACGACGCGCTCCTCGACGCCGCCGGCACCCTCGGCGAGCATCTGCTCGCCCGCGCGCGAGCGGAGGCGTCCGCGACCCTGACGCAGCCGCGTCTCTGCGGGCTCGGCCACGGTGCGTCCGGCGCCGCGCTCGCGCTCCTCGAGCTCGACGTCGCCTTCGACGACCCGCGCTTCGTCGACGCGGCCCGCGCCGAGCTCGAGTACGAGCGGAGCTGGTTCTCCCGTGAGCACGGCAACTGGCCGGACCTCCGCGAGCTCGACCGCGCGAGGCTCGAGGAGGGTGCCCGTCCCGGCTATCCGGTCTACTGGTGCCACGGCGCCGCCGGCATCGGCCTCGTCCGACTGCGGGCGTACGCGCATACGGGCGACGAGGTGTGGCTCGCCGAGGCCGCGGCAGCGATCGACACGGCGTCTGCGGCCATGCTGCGCGTCGTGACGCTGCCCGGCGGGGCTCCCACCGGTCTCGACCTCACGCTCTGCCACGGCGTCGGTGCGGTCGCGGAGCTGCATCTCGTCGCCGCCGAGACGACGGGTGACGAGGAGCACCTCGAACACGCCCGGCGCCTGGTTCGGCTCGCTGTGGGCGGCCGGGACGCGGGAGACAACGAGCTGCTCCTGCCGGACGACATCCCGTGCGGCGTCCCCGGCGGCGGCGAGACCACGGGCCTGATGGTCGGGCTTGCCGGGATCGGCGCGCTGCTCCTGCGGCTCGAGGACCCGGCAGCGGCCCCCACTCCGGCGCTCGTCGCCGGCTGGGCGAGGTAGCTCCGCGCCGGCTCAGAACGGCGCGACGGGCGTGTCGCGCCAGACCTTCACGACGCGCGGGTCGCTCTCGAGCGCCGTCACGACCGTCTCGTTCGCGACCTGGCCGCGGACGACGTAGGTCGGCTGCGCGGAGGCCTCGCCGAGTGGCGTCGCGCCGAACTCCTCGTCGAGCGTGAACCCCTGGACGTCGAGGCGGCGCGCGACGTCCATGGCCGCGACGGCAGACATGCCCGGGCCGGAGGCGAGCTCGACCATCACGCCGCCCGTGTCCGGAGGAGCGCCGGGGCTCTCGTCCTCCGACACCGGCTCGAGACGCGGACGCGGGTCCCACATCGCGTCGTTCGGGTTCTGCGGCATCCCT
>DASTKF010000119.1:0-12320 GCA_035716065.1 Gaiella sp. | reverse complement strand
CCCGGACTGCTCATCCGTGCGAGATCCTCGGGTCGAGCCAGCCGTAGACGATGTCGACGACCGTGTTGGAGACGACGAAGATGACCGCGATCAAGAGCGTGGCGCCCTGGACGACGGGGTAGTCACGGTTGAAGATCGCGTTCAAGAGCACGTAGCCGACGCCGGGCAGGCCGAAGATGATCTCCACGATCGCCGCGCCGCCCATCAGGATCCCGATCTCGAAGCCGATGATCGTCACGACCGGGATCAGCGCGTTCCGGAGCGCGTGTCGGTACACGACGAGGCGATGTTGGACCCCCTTCGCACGCGCAGTGCGGACGTAGTCCTGGCCCAGCACCTCGAGCATCGTCGCGCGCACCATCCGCATCACGATCGCGAGGGTGAACACCGAGATCGAGATCGCGGGGAGAATGAACTGGGACAGGTTCGTGAGCGGGTCGTCGAAGAACTTGACGTACGTGATCGGCGGCACCCAGCCGAAGACCCGCGACGTGAATAACAGGAGCAGGGTCGCGAGCCAGAAGCTCGGAATGCTGATCCCGACGAGGCCGCCGACACGCGACGCGTAGTCGCTCACCGAGTCGCGGCGCACGGCGGAGATCACGCCGAGTGGGATGCCGATCACCGTTGCGATCAGGAGGGCGAGGATCATCAGCTCGAGCGTGATCGGCACCGCCCGCGAGAGCACGTCGGCGACCGGCTCGGTATTGCGGTACGACTCGCCGAAGTCGCCGGTTACGACCCCGGAGGCCCAGCTCCAGTACTGCTCGGGGTAGGAGCCTGTCAGCCCGAGCTGCTCCCGCACCTGCTGCTTCTGCTCCTCGGTCGCGACGGCGTCGCCGCCGAGCAGGACGTCGACGATGTCGCCCGGCATCAGCCGGACCATCAGGAAGATGATGATCGAGATCCCGATGATCGTCGGAATCATCAGGAGAAAGCGGCGACCGACGAATCCGAGCATCAGTTTCTGGTCCTGGGGTGCAGGTCGGTGTTTATCGGCGTCCTGTGCACCATGCGTTGCGACCGGAGGCCGGCTCTGCCGGCCGGGAGGTCAGTTGTCGAAGTGTCCATGCAAGCAGCAGAAGGAGGGGGCTCGTGGGGGAACCATGCGGTTCCCCCACGCTCGTGCCCCCACCGATTACGCCACCCAGGCGGTCTTGAGACCGGTGTTGAAGTCGCTGAACGCGACGTACATGTTCTTGACGCGCTTGCGCACGACCTGGAACTTGGAGACGGCCACGAGCGGCACCTGCAGCAGCTCCGTGAGCAGGATCTTCTCCAGCTCCTTGTACATCGCGAGACGCTTCTTCTCGTCCAGCGTGATGAAGCCGTTGCCGACGAGCCGCCACATCTTCACGTTCTTGTACTCGGGGTACCAGACCCTGTAGATGGCGTTCGCCGGGTTGAACTCCGACGTGTACCCGTCCACGTCGCCGCGCATGCCGCGCGCCGTCAGGTCCCAGTCGAACCGGCCGGCGCCGTTGTTCGTGGCGAACGTCCCGGGCTCCTCGGCCTTGATGTTGACGTCGATCCCGATCTGGTCGAGCTGCGACTTGATCACGGCCGCGACCTGGCCGAAGTCGAGCGGCGTCGAGAAGGTGGACATCGTCACCTCGAAGCCGTTCGCGAACCCGGCCTGCCGCATCAGCGTGCGGGCCTTCGCAAGGTTGAACTTCAGGTAGTTGTTGCGCAGCTCCGCCCGGGTCAGCGGCCACGGCCCGTAGCCGGGCGGCACATGGCCCGAGTACTCGCCGAACCCGTTGTAGACGCGGTCGATGATCTGCTGCCGGTTGATGGCGAAGTTCACTGCTTGCCGGACACGTACGTCGTGCCACGGCTTGTCCTCTCCGGTCTTCTGCGTCATCTGCAGCTCACGGAACGCGGCGGTGAGGCCGCGGAGCACCGTGAAGTTGCTGTTGCCCTGGAACGTCTTCGCACCGTCGGCGGACAGCGTCGCCCCGTCGATCGCACCGGCCCGCAGGGCCGCGATCCGAGCCTGCTCGTCCGGCATCGTCGGCAGCGAGAGCTGGCTCAGGTACGGGAGCCCCTTCTTGCGGTAGTTCGTGTACGCCTGGTACTCGGTGCCCTGGCCCGGCGTGAAGCTCGTGAGGCGGAACGGCCCCGTGCCGATCCCCTCGCGGCCGGCGTTCACCTGCTGGTACATGCCCTCGGGCACGATCGCCGAGTAGCGCGTCCAAGCGAGGAACCCGAAGAGGCGGGCGTCGGGCTTCTTCAGCTTGATGCGGACGACGTACTTGCTCCGCACCTCGGCCGACTCGATCGACGGGACCTGGTTGACCGTCGTCACCGAGCCGGGAAGCGGCGGGTTCAGCCACCCCTCGACCGAGTACTTCACGTCGGCGGCGGTGACCTCCTTGCCGTTGTGGAAGCGGACGCCCCGCTTGAGGGTGAAGTCGACCGTCCTCGGGTCGACGACCTTCCAGCTCTGGGCGAGCGCCGGACGCTGGTTGAGCTTCGCGTCCCACTCGATCAAGGACTCGTACATCGGCTCCTTGCCCCAGTGGTTCGAGGTGAGGATGGCGCCGAACGGTGCGATGTGCACCGGGTCCTGCTCCAGGGCGAACGTGAGCTTGCCGCCCTTCTTCGGGGTGGCTCCAATGCGCTTCGGGGCTGCCGCCGCCGCGCCCGCCACGGAGCCGGCGGCTACGGCACCCGCACCGATGACGCCGGCCTTCACGAGCAGATCGCGACGGTTCAGACCGTTGCCTCCGCTCTCGTCCACTGTCGGAGTCTCCGACACGTCGATCCCTCCTTCCCTCGGTCGTCAGAGGATCTGACCGACCCTCGGTGCCTCTCCTTGGATGTCGTCATAGAAGACGGATTCACGGACCTGGTTGTTTGCGAGCCGGTCCATCGCGACGTGGTCGAGCTCGACGCCGAGCCCCGGCGAGCGCGGCACGGCGAGCAGGCCGTCGGACATGTCGAGGGGCTGCATGAGGACGTCCTCGCTCTGCAGCGGGTAGTGGGTGTCGCTCGCGAACGCGAACGTCGAGGTCGCGGCGGCGAGGTGGGCGTTCGCGATCGTCGCAGGCCCGAGCTCGGCCCAGCTCCCGATCGCGCACCACTTGCCGGCCGCCTCGGCGATCCCGGCGATCTGGCGTGCCCGCGTGAGGCCACCCGCTTCGGACGGGTAGACGACGAAGACGTCGCAGGCGTCCTGCTTGACGAGCTCGAGCGCGGAGCGGACGTCCGTGCACGCCTCGTCGGCCGCGATCGGCACCGCGACCGAGCGGCGCACCTGCGCGAGCCCCGCGACGTCGAAGTCGGGCACCGGCTGCTCGACGTACTGGAGGTCGAACTTCTCGAGACCGCGGATCCACTTGATCGCGGCGGGCACGCTCCAAATCATGTTCGCGTCGATCCGCAGCTTGACGTCCGGCCCGACGGCATCGCGGATCGCCGCGATCGCGTCGTGATCCTGGCCGAAGTCGCGGCCGACCTTGAGCTTGAGCTCCGTGTAGCCGGCGTCCACGAAGGCCTTCGCCTTGCGGGCGTTCGCCTCGGGCTCGTCGATGAAGAGGTAGCCGACGACCGGGACGCGATCGGAGCAGACGCCGCCGAGCAGCTCCACGACGGGCGCGCCGAGCGCCTTCCCCTTCAGGTCGAGAAGCGCGATCTCGAGGCCGGAGATCGCGTACGCCGCAATGCGGTTCCAGTTGCGCGAGAACTCCTCCATGCGATGGACGAGCCACTCGGTGCGCAGCGGATCCTGCCCCACGAGGAACTGCGTGAGCTCCTGCTCGATGACCGTCCGGATCGTCGGCAGCGTCGGCCCGGGCGCCTCGCCGATCCCGCGGATTCCCTCGTCCGTGAGCACCTCGACGACGAGGCCGGAGGCGGATTGACGGACTCCGCCCGGCCAGGTCAACGGCTCGCGCATGGACGTCCGCACCGCAGTCGTGGTGACACTGGTGATCTGCACGGGCGTCCGGCTAGACTAGGCGCGCGATGGCCGATTGTCAACCATCCGTCGATTGTCGACAATCACGGAGATCGGCATGCCGCTGAGAGGATCCGCTTTCCTCGCGATCTGGCACGACATCGAGGAGCAGGGCGACCTCGAGTACAACGACTGGCACACACGGGAGCACATGCCAGAGCGCGTCGGTATCCCCGGGTTCGAGGCCGGACGTCGCTTCGTCGACCGGAGCCTCGACCACCACCGGTACTTCACGCTCTACGAGGCCGCGACGCTCGACGTGCTCGGCTCGGCGGCCTACCGCGCGCGGCTCGACGCCCCCACCCCCTGGACGCACAAGGTGCAGCCGACGTTCACGAACTTCGTCCGCGCCGCCTGTCGCGCGGCCGCGAGCGAGGGACGGGGGACCGGCGGAGCGCTCGCGACGATTCGCGTCGACTTCGCGGACCCCGCCCGCCGCGAGCCGTTCGCACACGCGAGCGGGCCGCTCGCGGCGGCCGCGCTCGCCCACCACGGGATCACGAGCGCCCACGTCGGCATCGCGGAGCCGTCCGTCACCCGGACGCCGACGGCCGAGTCGGCGCTCCGGGAGCTGACCGGCGAGGAGGTCTTCGACGCCGTCGTGCTCGTCGACGGCATCGGTCGCGGCGAGGTCGAGCGCGCGCTGCCCTCGATCGAGGCGGCGCTCGCACCCGCCCTCGGCGAGGCGTCGACGACGTCCGCCGTCTACGACCTTGCGTACGCGCTGACGGCGAGGGAAGTCTGAGCATCGACGGCCTGCCCACCGGCTCGACCCGCGTCCTCGGGATCATCGGCGACCCGATCGCGCAGGCGCGCTCGCCGGAGGTGTGGAGCGCGCTCTTCCGGCTGAACGGCGTCGACGCCGTCTGCGTCCCGATGCAGGTCGACCCGTCCGGGCTCGGCGCGTTCCTCGAGGGCGCGAAGGCGCTCCGCAACTTCCTCGGGCTGATCGTGACGATCCCGCACAAGGCCGCCTCGCTCGAGCACGTCGGCTCGCTGACGGAGCGCTCGGCGCTGGTCGGCGCGGTGAACGTGATCCGCCTCGACGACAGCGGCGAGTGGACGGGCGACACCGTGGACGGCATCGGGCTCGTCGCGGGCCTGCGCACGCGCGGCCAGGACCCGGCGGGCCGGCGGGCGCTCGTCGTCGGCGTCGGCGGCGCCGGGACGGCCATCGCGTTCGCGCTCGCCGAGGCCGGTGCGTCCGAGGTGGCGGTCTTCGACCTCGACCGTGCGAGGGCCGACGAAGTCGCGGCCCGCGTCGCGGCCTCCGGCACGACGTCGTACGTCGCGGCGCCGGAGGCGGCGGGCTTCGAGCTGGTTGTCAACGCGAGCCCTCTCGGGATGGCGCAAGACGATCCCGTCCCGATCGGCCTCGGCGGCATCGAGCCGGGCTCTGTGGTCGCGGACGTCGTCGTGCATCCGCGCATGACGAAGCTCCTGCAGGAGGCGCACGAGCGCGGCTGCTTCACGCAGCCGGGCGTCCACATGATGGACGGGCAGATCACGCCGATGGCCGCATTCCTCGGGCTCGGCGAGGGCGCCTGGGACGCCGACGCGGTCGCGCGGGCGACGGGCGCAGCGTGAGGCGCGAGCTCGGCGCGAGCACGTTCGCATTCGCCTGGCGCGAGCCCGCGCTCCAAGCCCTGCGCCGCCTGCACGCGCTGGGGCTGAACGGCTTCGACGTCATCCTCGCTCCCGGGCACTGCTGGCCCGGCGAGCTGACGGTGGCGGACCGCTCCCGGCTCGCTTCGACGCTGGCCGCCGAGGGGATCCGGATCGACTCCGTCAACTTCCCCGCCCTCGACCTCAACCTGGCCAGCTGCGTCGCCGAGGTGCGGGAGTATTCGGTCGAGCGCTACCGCGAGGCCCTGCTGCTCGGCGCCGAGCTCGGCGTCCGCGGTGTCGTCGCCGTCCCGGGCCGCGTGTCGTCGCTGATCGGCCCGCCGCCTGAGGAGACCGAGCGCTGGCTCGCAGAGAGCGTCGGGGAGCTCCTCGCCGTCGCGGAGGAGACCGACGCGTCCGTCTTCCTCGAGCTCCACCCGCAGACGCCGATCCCGACCGTCGACGCGCTGGACCGATTCGTAGCGGGCTTCGACGACCCGCGGCTCCGCGTCGCCTACGACGTCGCCAACGCGGAGTTCGTCTCCGAGGACCACGGCGAGGCGCTCCTCCGCCTCGCACCGCGTCTCGGGCAGGTGCACCTCTCGGACGCGAGCGCGACGCGCTGGGCCCACGACCGCGTCGGCCTCGGCACGGTGGACTTCGCGACGGTCTTCCGGACGCTCGACGAGATCGCGTTCGACGGCCCGTGCATCCTGGAAGTCGTCACGGCCACCCCGCTTCCCGACATCGAGGCGTCACTGGCCCGGCTCGCGTCGGCCGGCCCTGCGAAACTGCCACTGGTCGACACGGGCCCGAAGGGCGGAGATGATTGACACCGAATGGTCGCGAACCGGATGACGCCCCCGGACGTCACGCCCATCCGGAATCAATCATCTAGACTCGCGATGCCCGATTGTCAACGATCGAACGATTGTCAACAATTACGCATGCGGGAGAGCACACCGGGATCGTGAGCGTCGAACCGCAGGACAGCCCCAGCGCCCCTCGCACCGCCGCGCCGCGCAAGGCCGCGCCGCGCGGGCAGCAAGTGGTCGAGGCGCTTCGCAGCGCGATCGTCGCAGGCCGCTACGAGCCCGGCGAGCGGCTGATCGAGACGAGCCTCTCCGAGGAGCTCGGCACGAGCCGCGGCCCCGTCCGCGAGGCGCTCCGGCAGCTCGAGAACGAGGGCCTCGTGATGTCGTTCCCGTATCGCGGGGCCGTGGTGCTCGGCGTCTCCGACGAGGAAGTGCAGGAGGTGCTGATCCCGATCCGCCTGACGCTCGAGCGCTACAGCTTCGTCCATGCGGCGACGCGGATGACGGACGCCGACTTCGCCGAGCTCGGCAAGGAGATCTGGGTGATGGAGCAGGCGGCGAAGACAGGCGACCTCGAGAAGATCGTCGAGGCCGACCTGCGGTTCCACGACGTCGTCATCTCGAGCTCCGGGCAGCCGCACACGGTGCAGGTCTGGCGCACGATCTTCCCGCGCATCCGCGGGTACTTCCTGCGCTACGGGCGCAACCAGAGCCTCGAGACGATGGTGGCTGAGCACCGCGAGCTCCTCGAGGCGCTCCAGACGCGCGATCCGGACGTCATGATCGCGCAGCTCGAGAGCCACATCGCGGTGAGGCCGCCCACTGCGGCCGCGAAGCGCGCTCGTTCCCGCGGCGGCAAGGCTGCGCCCGCGTCGTGACCGAGACCCTGCTCCGGGTCGAGGCCCTCCGCACGGGCTTCGCAACGGCCGGCGGGCTTCTCCGCGCTGTGGACGGCGTCGATCTCGAGCTGCCCGCGGGCGGGACGCTCGGCGTCGTCGGCGAGTCGGGGAGCGGCAAGTCGGTGACGGCGCTCTCGATCATGCGGCTCGTCGACCGGCCCGGCCGCGTCGAGCCCGGCTCGAAGATCCTCTTCGAGGGCCGCGACCTCGCAAAGCTGAGCGAGAACGAGATGAGCGCGATCCGGGGGAACGACATCTCGATGATCTTCCAGGAGCCGATGACGTCGCTCAATCCCGTGTTCACCGTCGGCGACCAGATCGCGGAGGCCGTGGAGCTCCACCAGGGGCTCGGCAAGCGGGACGCGACGGCGCGGGCCGTCGAGATGATGCAGCTCGTCGGCATCCCGTCGGCCGAGCGGCGGGTCGACGACTACCCGCACCAGCTGTCCGGCGGTATGCGCCAGCGCGTCATGATCGCGATGGCGCTCGCCTGCAACCCGAAGCTCCTGATCGCGGACGAGCCGACGACCGCCCTCGACGTCACGGTGCAGGCGCAGATCCTCGAGCTGATGAAGGACCTGCGGGAGCGCCTCGGCATGGCGATCCTGCTGATCACACACGACCTCGGCGTCGTCGCGGAGATGGTCGACGAGGTGGCAGTCATGTACGCCGGGCGCATCGTCGAGCGCGGCCTCGTGGCCGAGGTGTTCGCGGAGCCGCAGCACCCCTACACCGAGGCGCTGCTCCGGTCGATCCCCCGGGTCGGCATGCGCTACACGCAGCCGCTCGAAGCGATCCGCGGCATGGTGCCAAGCCCGCTCGACTGGCCGGTGGGCTGCCGTTTCGCGCCGCGGTGCGACTACGCCTTCGACCGCTGTCAGAGCGAGGACCCGCCGCTCTTCCCCGTGCCGCCGCAGGAGTCCGCATGCTGGCTCTGCGAGGACGGGCGCCGGGTCTCGGGTGCCAGCAGGGTGGCAGGGTGAGCGTGGCCGAGCCACAGGCGACGGGCGACGTCCTCCTCGAGGCGCGCGGGGTGACGAAGCACTTCCCGGTGAAGAAGGGCTTCTTCAAGCGCACCGTCGGCCAGCTCAAGGCCGTCGACGGGGTCGACCTGGACGTCTACCGCGGCGAGACGGTCGGCCTCGTCGGCGAGTCGGGCTGCGGCAAGTCGACCCTGGGACGGACCCTGCTTCGACTCCTCGAGCCGACGTCGGGGACGATCCGGTTCGACGGCGACGACGTGACGTCGCTCGGCAGGGCAGATCTCAAGGCCGCGCGACGCCACATGCAGATCGTCTTCCAGGACTCGGTCGGCTCGCTCGACCCCCGGATGACCGTCAAGCAGCTCGTCGGAGAAGGGCTCAAGGTCCACGGCTTCGGCAGCCGGGCCGCGCGCGAGGCGACGGTGCTCGACATGCTGGAGCGCGTCGGCCTGCCGCGCGAGGCCGCCGGCCGGTACCCGCACCAGTTCTCCGGCGGGCAGCGACAGCGCATCGGCCTGGCGCGCTCCCTCGTCCTGCAACCGAAGTTCATCGTCGCGGACGAGCCCGTCTCTGCCCTCGACGTGTCGATCCAGTCGCAGGTGCTCAACCTCCTCGTCGAGCTGAAGCAGGAGTTCGACCTCACGTATCTCTTCGTCGCACACGACCTCGCGGTCGTCGGGTACATCTCCGACCGCGTTGCCGTGATGTACCTCGGCCGGATCGTCGAGCTGGCGACCTCGGACGACCTCTTCGCGCGGCCTCTCCACCCCTACACGCAGGCGCTCCTCTCGGCGAACCCCGAGCCCGAGCCCGGCCGCAAGCGGGACCGCATCGTCCTGACCGGTGACGTGCCGAGCCCCATCGACCCGCCCTCGGGGTGCCGCTTTCGGACGCGCTGCCCGATCGCGCAGGCGATCTGCGCGGAGATCGAGCCCCCGCTCGCCGACCACACCGCGGGCCACCTCGCCGCCTGTCACTTCGCCGGCACCGCGATCGACGCGGCCGCCTGACGGCAGGCGGACGACGTGAGCCAGCTGCGCGACGTCCGGCTGCTCCACGACCAGCGGGTCCCGACGCGCGACGGCATCTCGCTCTCCGCCGACGTCTACCTCCCGCTCGGCGCGCAGGGGCTCCCGACGATCGTCCAGTGGACGCCGTACGAGTCGACGCGCGAGCGCTTCATCGCCTGGGGCGTCTGGTTCGCGCAGCGTGGGTACGCGGCGGTCGTCGTCGACGTGCGCGGGCGGTACGAGTCCGAGGGCACGTTCACCGCCTGGGAGCGCGACGGGGTCGACGCTTACGACACGCTGACGTGGGCGGCCGCGCAACAGTGGTCGAACGGGCGGATCGGCACGTGGGGCCGCAGCTACGGCGGCCTCGTCCAGTGGCAGCTTCTCCACCTCGGGCACCCGAACCTCGGCTGCGCGGCGCCGCAGGTGATCCACGACGACTACTTCTGGGACGGCTACTGGACGGGCGGCGCCTTCCAGCTCGCTCTGACGCTCGGCGCCGCGTCGCTCTGGTCGAGCGCGATCTCGCTGATCACCGGCCCGAGCGCGCGCGACATCGTCCTGAACGACCGGATCTTCGGGCACCTGCCCCTGATCGAGCTCGACGAGGTGACGATCGGGCGGAAGGTCGACTACTGGCGTCTCTGGTGGGAGCACCAGACGAACGACGACTACTGGCAGCAGTTCCGGCACCGCCCGGAGAAGGTCGACGTGCCGCTCTTCCAGCAGGGAGGCTGGTTCGACCCGTACTCGGGCTCGCACCTGCGCTCCTTCGCCGGCGTCGGCGACCGGGTGCCGAACCGCGTGCTGATCGGGCCGTGGTCGCACGAGGAGGAGGTCGAGACGTTCCGCGGCGACGTCGACCTCTCCCCCGCGCTCACCGTGATCCGCGACCACGAGCTCGCGTTCTACGACCGCTATCTCCGCGATGTCGACAACGGCTGGGACGAGCGCCCGCCGGCGGAGCTCTACGTCCTCGGCGCTGACGAGTGGCGCGGCGAGCGGGAGTGGCCGCTCGCGCGCACGGACTTCGCGCCGTTCTACCTCGGGCAGGGCGGGTTGCTCGGACGGACGGAGCCGCGGGCCGACGAGGCTCCCGACCGGTACGACTACGACCCGGCCGACCCGGTGCCGACGATCGGCGGCGTCAACTCGGTGCTGACGATGACGCAGGGCGCGGAGACGCCGGTCCGTCCGGGGCCGCTCGACCAGCGCGTGCTCGAGGCACGCGACGACGTCCTCGTCTACACGAGCGACGTGCTCGAGGCAGACCTCGAGGTGATCGGCCCGGTCGAGATGACGCTCTATGCCGCCTCGTCGGCGAAGGACACGGACTTCGTCGTCCGGCTCTGCGACGTGTACCCGGACGGCCGCTCGATCTTCCTCACCGAGGGGATCATCCGGGCGCGCTATCGGGGGAGCGTGGAGGGCGAGTCGGTCGAGCTGCTCGAGCCCGGCGAGGTCGCCGAGTACCGGATCCGGCTGTATCCCGTGGCGAACGTGTTTCGCACGGGCCACCGAGTGCGCCTCGACGTGACGAGCTCGAGCTTCCCCCGCTTCTCGCGGAACCTCAACACCGGCGAGGACGTCGGCACGG
Organism: Gaiella sp.; assembly: GCA_035716065.1. Classification (GTDB taxonomy): domain Bacteria; phylum Actinomycetota; class Thermoleophilia; order Gaiellales; family Gaiellaceae; genus Gaiella. Next base: position 1,450 of record DASTKF010000119.1, on the reverse strand, counting down.
GCACCCGCATGCAGGTCGCGCACCAGACGGTCCTCCACACCGCTGCCCACCCCTCGCACGTGCTGCTCCCCGTGACCGGATGAGCGGGCCGTTCGACCTCACCGGCCTGACCGCGCTCGTGACGGGCTCGACGCGCGGGCTCGGGCTCGCGATGGCGCGCTCGCTCGCAGACGCGGGTGCCCGGGTGGCGATCAACGGCCGGACGGCGGAGGCCTGCGAGGCCGTGCTCTGGGACGGCGCGGTCGCAGCCCCGTTCGACGTCACCGACGAGGATGCGGTCGCCGAGGGGGTCGCACGGCTCGGACGGGTCGACGTGCTGGTCAACAACGCCGGCGTCCAGTTCCGCCGCCCGCTCGACCAGCTCGAGCTCGACGACTGGCACCGAGTCCTCGAGACGAACCTGACGAGCGCGTTTCTCGTCGCTCGCGCCGTGGTGCCGCAGATGATCGAGCGCAGCCGAGGGAAGATCGTCAACACCTGCTCGGCGACGAGCGAGCTGGGTCGCGAGACGATCGGCCCGTACACGGCGTCGAAGGGCGGCCTGCGGCAGCTGACGCGAGCCATGTGCGCCGACTGGGCGCGCCACGGCATCCAGGCGAACGGCATCGGCCCTGGCTATTTCCGCACCGAGATGAACCATGACCTCCAGGAGAGCCCGGAGTTCGTCGCGTGGCTCGAGCAGCGTGTCCCGGCGCGGCGCTGGGGCGACCCGTCCGAGCTCGGCGGCGCCGTCGTCTTCCTCGCTTCGCCGGCGTCCGACTTCGTCAACGGGCAGATCCTGTACGTCGACGGCGGCCTGCTCGCCGTCCTGTAGTGCTCGTCTTCCGAGGCGCCGAGGTCTACCCGGGCGACGGTCCGCCGTTTCGCGCGGACGTCGGCGTGGCGGACGGGCGCATCGCCGCGGTCGGGCCGCGCGTCGAGGGAGACGTCGTCGACGCCGAAGGGCTGATGCTCTGCCCCGGGTTCGTCGACCTCCACGCGCACTCGGCGCTCGAGCCGTTCGACGACCCGCTGCTCACGCCGAAGATCCTCCAGGGCTTCACGACCGAGGTGATCTGTCCCGACGGCCTGGCGCCCGCGCCGGTCCGAGACCGGGAGGCGCGGCGGGCCTACCTCCGCGCGCTCGAGGGCGACGGCCCGCCCGAGTGGACGTGGACGACGTTCGCGGAGTACCTCGACGCGCTGCCCGCGACTGCCTCGACGCTCGTCCCGTCGGCGCCGCACGGGGCCATCCGAGAGGCCTGCGACGGCGACGTCGAGGCGATGTGCCGCGAGACGCGCCTTGCCTTCGAGGCCGGTGCGCGGATGCTGTCGTTCGGGCTCGTCTACATCCCGGGCGCATTCGCCGACACGGAGGAGCTCGTCGCGGTGGCGCGCGTGGCGGCCGAGCTCGGCGCCCCGCTCGCCCCGCACGTCCGCAACGAGGGCGCGGGTGTCCTCGACGCCGTGC
>DASTKF010000118.1:0-2099 GCA_035716065.1 Gaiella sp. | reverse complement strand
ACGCCCACGCCGCGCGGGTCGCGTCGGAGACGTTCGAGAACTCCTGCTCCCGCCCGGGCTCGACCCAGAAGCGGGCATGCGGCCCGAACGGCAGCCGTGCGTCGTCGGCGCCCGTGCGCTCGGCGCTCAGCCAGCCGCGCTCGAGGAGCGACGTCGCGACGTCCCGGCCGTCGCGGACGACGTGGACTGCGAGCGCGTCCGGGTACGCGCGCAGCGCCGCCGCGAGGATGAAGCTCGTCTCGGGCGTCTGCTCGACGCCACGTAGGCCGCCTGCGAGCCCGAGCGTTCGCACGCGCTGGAGGATGTGCCGCAGCCGCTGCGCGACGACATCGTCGGGTTGCCCGAGCAGTCCCGGGATCGCCGCCTTCCAGGGCTGCACCTCGTCCAGGTCGACGAAGCCCGGGAGCGACCCGAGCGCGCGTCCGGTGAAGGTCGTCCCCGAGCGCGGCGACCCGACGACGAACACGAGCCGCTCCTCCGAGCCGAGCTTCCTCCGCCTGCGCGCGATCCGCACCGCGCTCCGCCCGTAGAGCGCGGTGGTACGTGCGATGTCCATCGGGCTCGGCACCGCGGGAGACTAGCCCGCGTACGTCGAGGCGAGCTCGTCGATCCGGGCGGCACTCGCCTGGAGCTGGGCACGCGTGAGTCGTCCGGCCCGAGCCTCTTCGAGCAGCGCGTCGTAGACGGCCGCGGTCGACCGCTCCGAGCCGACGAAGAGGAGGAGGTCCACGCCCGCCCGCGCGGCGCGGATCGCCGCCTGCGAGAGCGTGACGCGGTGTGTCGTCGCGAGCGGCTCGAGCGCGTCGGTGATCGTGACGCCGGTGAACCCGAGCCCGCGCAGGACCGCGAGGACGCGCGGCGACCACGCGGCCGGATTGCCGCCGTACGCCGTGTACGCCGCGTTCGAGACCATCACGAGTGGGGCGACCCCCGCCGCGATCGCGCGGCGATATGGGAGGAGTCCCGGCGCAAGCCCTGCCGCGCCGGCGCCGATCGTGACGGCCGCCTCGTCGGTCGAGGAGGTGGCGAGGCCGAGCCCGGGAAAGTGCTTGAGCGCCGGTGCTACGCCGCCGTCCAGGAGGCCGGCCGAAAAAGCCGTCACGTCCTTCGCAGCCCTCGCCGGCACGGTCGAGAAGCCGCGGTGCTGAACGGCGATGAAAGATCCGGTTACGCCAGGCACGTCGGCCACCGGCGCGAGGTCGACGTCGACGCCGAGCCGCTCGAGCGCCGTCGCCGTGTCGTGCCCGCGGCGGCGGATCGCGGCCTCGCCGAGACGGCCAAGCTCCTCCGCGGAGGCGGCCGGAGGCGCCCAGCGGAACCGTCGCACCGTGCCGCCCTCCTGGTCGGTCATCACGAGGAGCGGATTGCCGCCGGCCGTTGCCGCAGCCCGCAGCGAGGCCGTGAGCGCACGTGCCTGAGGCGCGTTGCGGACGTTCGAGCCCATCAGGATCACGCCGCCGACCTGGCCGCGACGAATGCGCGCGAGGAGGGACGGGCTGGCCGTCGTGCCGTCGATCCCCACGACGAGCCTTGCGCCCACCAGGCGCGCGAGCGGTGGAGAGGTCACAGCAGGTGCCGCGGCAGCGCCGGCAACGAGCCCGGCGGTGACGACGATCGCGGCGAGGGCGACCCTTCGCGTCATGCGGGTATCCTCGCAGCGGCGGCCGATCCCGCCCCGGACGAGGCGCGTCGTACCCGGTCACGACGACGACGCGAGCACCAGCTCCTCTCTCGTGACTGGAGGTTTCTCGTGTCTCAGCTCGTCCAGATCGCCGGCGCGCTTCTCATTCTCTCGGGCTTCGTGCTCGCCCAGTTCGGCGTCCTCGATCCGCGTTCGCTCTGGTATCTCGTGGTCAACTTCGCTGGCTCGGCCGTACTCACGGTCGACGCATATCGCGAGGCCCAGTGGGGGTTCTTCCTGCTCGAGCTGGTATGGGCGATCGTCTCTGCGTTCGGCTTGATCCAGCTGGCTCGCGGCCGGCGGCCGGACACAGGGGGTCTGGCGCCGCAGGTGCCTGACCCCGGTGACGTGTCGCGAAATCACACGCGTTAGGAAGCTTCGCAGCGGTCACTGGGGACAGGCACCTTGGCGGTGCCAG
>DASTKF010000117.1:0-3350 GCA_035716065.1 Gaiella sp. | reverse complement strand
GTAGAGCTGGCCCAGCACCATCGTCACACCGAAGGTCCCGACCACGGAGAGCCCGACGAGCATCAGCGCGAGCGTTCCGACCAGGCCGCCGACGGCCACGAAGACGACGATCAGCCCGGGAAGCGCGGCCTGGGTCATGAGAAGCGTGCGCCGCAGCCCGATGCGGTCGGCGACCGGGCCGAGCACGAGCGTGCCCACGGCGCCCGACACCAGCATCAGCGCGAGCTCGCGGCCGCCCTCGCCCTCCGTCCCGCCGTTCGCGACGACCCAGAGTGGGACGAAGGCGAGCAGTGCGAACCACGCGACGCTCCGCAGCCCGATGACGAGCGAGAGGAGGAACATCGCCCGGGTGTCGTCCTCGCCGACGGCCGCGCGGCGCCCGGACACCGAGGGGGCGAGCCGCCGCAGGGACGGCAGCACGCGCAGCAGGAAGAGCGAGAACACGACGACCGGAACCATGGCGAGAAGGCCGCCCCCGAGCCCGAGCCAGATGACGAGTGGCGTGATCAGGATCGGTGCGAGCGCATACCCCGAGTTCCCGCCGATGTTGAAGTAGGACATCCCGCTCGCGCGCCTCCGGCCGCTCGCGTACGCCGCGAGCTTCGCGCCCTCCGGGTGGTAGGCAGCGATTCCCACACCGGCCGCGAAGAACAACACCACGACGAGCGCATACGACGGAGCGACCGCGGCGAGCCCCGAGCCGGTACCGGCGAGCGCGACGCCGCCCGGCAAGAGCCACATCGCGCCGCGTCGATCCGACCACAGGCCGAACAGTGGCTGGAGGAGCGACGAGGAGACCAGCACCGCGAGGATCAGGGCCGCGGTTGCCGTGTACGACAGGTCGAACTCGTCGGAGAGGAACGGCAGGAGCGCCGGCACCGCTCCGGAGGCGAAGTCGACGGACAGGTGCCCGCCCGAGAGCGTGACCATCGCCCTCCGGTCGAGCTCGCCGGTCATGACGCGAGGCTACTCGTCCCCGAGAGCTCCGCGCGGCAGACGTACGGTCTGCCGCACCCTTTGGGCCGCGGAGGGCGGGGTAGGTTTCCCAACTTGGCAGCGGTCGAGGCAGAGGGGCTCGTCAAGGTCTATCGGTCGCGCAAGACCGAGGTGCGTGCGCTCGACGGCGTCGACCTCGAGGTGCGCGACGGGACCGTCCTCGGGCTGCTCGGCCCGAACGGTGCGGGCAAGACGACGACGGTGCGGATCCTGGCGACGCTCCTCCACGCCGACGCCGGGACGGCGCGCGTCGGCGGGCTCGACGTTCGCACGCAGTCGAACGAGGTACGGCGGCTGATCGGGCTCTCGGGTCAGTACGCCGCGGTGGACGAGAACCTCACCGGCCGCGAGAACCTCTGGATGTTCGGACGCCTCTACCAGCTCCCGAGCGCCGAGGCGCGGCGCCGCGCGGACGAGCTGCTCGAGCAGTTCGGCCTCGAGGGCGCCGGTGACCGGGTCGCGAAGACCTACTCGGGCGGCATGCGCCGGCGGCTCGACCTCGCGGGCGCGCTCGTCGGGAGGCCGAGGCTGCTGTTCCTCGACGAACCGACGACCGGCCTCGATCCGCGGAGCCGTCTTGGCCTCTGGGACGTGATCCGCGACCAGGTGCGGGAGGGGAACACGCTGCTCCTGACGACGCAGTACCTCGAGGAGGCCGACGAGCTCGCAGACGAGATCGCGGTCGTCGACCACGGCCGGATCATCGCTCGCGGGACCGCGGACGAGCTCAAGTCTCAGGTCGGCGGGGAGCGCATCGAGGTGGTCGTGCACGAGCGCGCACGTCTCCCGGAGGCGGCCGGGGTGCTCGCCCCGGACGGCTCGGCGGCGCTCGACGAGCGAACGAAGCGTCTCACCATCGCCGCCGACGGGGGCGCGCAGCAGCTCGTCGACGTCGTGCGCGCGCTGGGGGAGGCTGGAATCAGGATCGACGACATCGCCTTCCGCCGGCCCACCCTCGACGACGTGTTCCTGACGCTCACCGGCCACTCGGCCGAGGAGCTGCCGTTCGAGGACGACGCGTGAACGACCTCCCTGCGCCCGCCGCCGACGGCCTGGTGATCGCGTGGCGCACGCTCAAGCGGGTGCCTCGTATCCCGGAGCTCGCGATCTTCGCGATCCTCCAGTCGATCATGTTCGTGGTGCTGTTCGCGTACGTCTTCGGCGGCGCGATCCCGCTCCCCGGCGGGGGCAGCTACCGCGAGTACCTGATGCCCGGGATCTTCATCCAGACGCTCGCGTTCGCGTCGATCACGACCGCGATCGCGTTCGCCGACGACATGACGAAGGGGATCATCGACCGGTTCCGGTCGCTCCCGATGGCACGCTCCGCGGTGCTGAGCGGGAGGACGCTGGCCGACGTCGTCTACACGTTCGGGATCCTCGTCGTGCTGATGCTGAGCGGCCTCGTCGTGGGGTGGCGCGTCCATTCGAGCGTCGGTGACTTCCTGCTCGCAGTCGGGCTGATGGTCTTCTTCACCTACGCGATGGCCTGGGTCGGCGTCTTCCTCGGCCTGGTCGCGCCGACCGTCGAGACGGTGCAGCAGCTCGGGTTCCTGATCATCTTCCCGCTGACCTTCCTCTCGAACGCGTTCGTGCCCACCGCAACGCTGCCCGCCGTCCTGCAGCCGATCGCGGAGTGGAACCCGATCAGCGCTCTCACGCAGGCGACGCGCCAGCTGTTCGGGAACCCGAGCCCCTACCCGTCCGGCTCCTTCCCGAGCGAGCACCCGTACCTGCTCTCGATCCTGTGGATCGTGGCAATCCTGCTCGTCTTCGTCCCGCTCGGCATCCGCCGGTACCGGGCGATCGACCGCTGATCCGGCGCGGGCATCTACGATCCCGCCCGGCGTGGATTTCGACCTCACCACCGAGCAGGAGCTGATCCGCGACACCGTCCGCTCGTTCGCGCGCGAGCGGGTCGCACCCGTCGCCGAGGAGCTCGATCGGGAGGCGCGCTTTCCCGTCGAGCTCGTTCGCGAGATGGCCGGGCTCGGCCTGATGGGCATCCCGATCGACGAGCGCTACGGCGGAGCGGGCGGTGACACCGTCTCCTACGCGATCGCGATCGAGGAGCTGACGCGGATCGACTCGTCCGTCGCGATCACCGTCGCTGCGCACACCTCGCTCGGGACGATGCCGATCTACCTCTTCGGCTCCGAGGAGCAGAAGGAACGGTGGCTCCCGGACCTCGCCTCCGGTCGCCGGCTGGCCGCGTTCGGGCTCACCGAGCCGGATGCCGGCTCGGATGCAGGCGCCGCCCGCACGACGGCCGAGCTGCGGGACGGCACCTGGGTGGTCAACGGCTCGAAGATGTTCATCACCAACGCCGGGACCGAGCTGACGTGGGGCGTGAC
>DASTKF010000116.1:0-5173 GCA_035716065.1 Gaiella sp. | reverse complement strand
GCCCGTCAAGAAGTCGGCTGTGGTCTCGAGCGCTGCCGCGAGGCGCAGGAGAGCGCCCGGAGCCAGCGCGGCCGTAGGGCTGTATTCGAGGTAGTCGAGGTATTCGAGGTGCATGCCGGCTCGGAGCGCCAGATCCTCGCGGGTCAAGCCAACCTCGCGACGGCGCTCGGCGATGCGGCGCGCCAGATCGCCCGTACGGGCTCTGCTCCTCTTCGTCGGCGCTTTCTCGGGCATGGAATCCTCGATTCCGAGGCTACCGCCGGCCCGCTTGCCCGGCGATCGGGCGGCGACCCCATTTTCTCCAATCGGCCACCAATCGCGAAGACGCGGATTGATGCGAGACTCTCAGGGACAATATCCCTTCGAGCGTGAGATAAGGAGGGCAGTGGCCAAGACAGCCGATCGCGCGCGCGACGTGCTCGGGGACAGGGAGCATGCGCTCCGTCTGCTGCGCCTGATGTTGCTCGTCCGGCGTTTCGAAGAGCGCGCGGAGGAGCAGTACACGCGCGCACGGATCGGCGGCTACTGCCATCTGGCGATCGGCGAGGAGGCGGCGAACGTCGGCAGCATCGACTGCCTCGAAGCCGACGACTATCTGTTCGTGAGCTACCGCGACCACGCCGCGGCGCTCGCCGTCGGGAGCTCGCCCGCGGCCGTGATGGCCGAGCTGTTCGGCAAGGAGACGGGTGTGGCGCGCGGCTACGGCGGCTCGATGCACCTGCTCGACGTCGATCGTCACTTCCTGGGCGGCTGGGGCATCGTCGGCGGGCATCTGCCGATCGCGGTCGGCGCAGCGCTCGCGCTCGACTATCAGGACGCTCCCGGCGCGGTGCTGTGTCAGTTCGGCGACGGTGCCACCAACACCGGGGCGTTTCACGAAGCGCTCAACCTCGCCGCCGTCTGGCACCTGCCGATCGTCTTTCAGGTCATCAACAACCTGTACGGCATGGGCACCTCGGTCGACCAGGCCTCGGCCGAGCCCGAGCTGCACAAGCGTGCGTGCGCCTACCGGATGCACGGTGAGCGAGTCGACGGGAACGACGTGCTCGCCGTCCGGGAGGCCGCCGGCCGGTTGCTCGCGCGTGCCCGGGAGGAGTCCGAGCCCACGCTGCTCGAGACGACGACGTACCGCTACCGCGGGCACTCCGTGGCCGACGCCGGAAAGGTCTACCGCACCGCCGACGAGGTCGACTCCTGGCGCGAGCGTGACCCGATCACGCGCTTCGTCGCGGTCCTGCGCGAGCACGATCTGCTCGACGACGACGAGCTCGACGAGATGCGCAAGCAGGTTTCCGACGAGGTCAGCGAAGCGATCCGCGAGGCTGCGGCCGCGCCGGCGCCCGAGCCGGACGAGCTGTACGACAACGTGTACGGCGACGAGCACTGGCGTGAGCAGTTCGACGCGATGAACACAGCGGCGCCGTTCGGCGAGCGCGAGGAGACGCGGTCCTGGCTGAGGTGACGTATCGCGAAGCGCTCAGGCGTGCGCTCGACGAGGAGCTCGAGCGCGACGAGCGCGTGTTCCTGATGGGCGAGGAGATCGGCCGCTTCGAGGGCTCGTACAAGGTCACCGCAGGCCTGTGGGCGAAGTACGGGCCGAAGCGCGTGCGCGAGACGCCGATCTCGGAGGAAGGCTTCGTCGGGGCCGGCATCGGCGCCGCAATGCTCGGCCTCCGCCCGGTCGTCGAGATCATGACGATCAACTTCATCATGGTGGCGCAGGACATGGTCGTGAACCACGCCGCCAAGATCCGCTACATGTTCGGTGGCAAGGTGGGCGTGCCGATGGTCATCCGCACGCCCGGGGGCGCGGGCGCCCAGCTGACAGCACAGCACTCACAGTCGCTCGAAGTCTGGTTCGCTCACGTGCCGGGATTGAAGGTCGTTGCGCCGTCGAGCCCGCGCGATGCGTACGGGCTCCTGAAGTCCGCGATCCGTGACGACGACCCGGTGCTCTTCGTCGAGAATCTGGTGCTCTACAACGTGACCGGCAGCATCCCCGAGCCGGACGAGGATTTCACGCTCCCGCTCGGCCGCGCGCACGTCGCGCGGGAGGGCACGGATCTCACGATCGTGGCGCACTCGTACACCGTCCGGCGCGCGCTGGCCGTCGCCGACCGCCTGGTCCAGAGCGGCTTCGAGGCCGAGGTCGTCGACCTGCGCTCGTTGCGCCCGCTCGACGTCGACACGGTGGTCGAGTCGGTGCGCAAGACGAACCGTGTGCTCATCGCCGAGGAGGGTTGGGCGACATTCGGCGTCGGCGCCGAGCTCGCCGCTCGAATCGGCCGCGCGTGCTTCGACGACCTCGACGCTCCGCCCGAGCGCGTCGGGGGGGCGGAGGTCCCGATGCCCTACGCGAAGCCGCTCGAGCTGGCGGCACTCGTGCTCGAGGACAAGCTGGAGGCAGCGGCCCGTTCGCTGCTTGCGGAGAGTGGGCTCACCGGCGCCGGGGCCGGGGCTGGTAGGGACTGATGGCCGTCGAGGTTCCGATGCCGCGCCTGAGCGACACGATGGAGCAGGGGACGGTCGCCCGCTGGGTGAAGCAGGAAGGCGATCGCGTCGTCGCGGGCGATGTGATTGCCGAGATCGACACCGACAAGGCAACCATGGAGCTGACGGCATACGAGGACGGCGTGCTGCTCAAGATCCTGGTCGGTGAGGGCGAGTCTGCGGACCTCGGCACGCCGATCGCGCTGATCGGCGCCGAGGACGAGGAGCTGCCGGAAACCGCCGCCCGCGAAGACGGCCCGCCTCAGACGGCTCCACGGGACGACCGACCCGACGAGCCGAGCGAATCAGAGGCTCCTGGAGACGAGCCCGCTCGATCCGGGGAACGCGAGCCGCCCGCGCAGGAGGCGGGCGCCGGGGTCGGCGACGGGGTCAGGGCCAGCCCGATCGCGCGCCGCATCGCAGCCGAGAGCGGCCTCGACCTGCGTGACCTGGCCGGCAAGGGCAGCGGCCCCGATGGCCGCATCGTCAAGGTCGACGTCGAGCGTGCGCTCGAGCGAAAGGGTGGAGCGGGACGAGCCGCTGTCGAGCCGGCGACCGCGGCAGGCACGACATCTCCGGGCCGTCCGTCGTCGGCCGACGAGGAGATCGTCGAGGCAACGCCCATGCTCCGCGCGGTGGCACGCCGGATGAGCGAATCCAAGGCGACCGTGCCCCACTTCTACCTCGACGCCGAGATCGACATGGGCCGCGCGCTCGAGCTGCGCGAAGAGCTCAATCAGGCGCTTGCGGACGACGGCGAGAAGATCAGCGTCAACGACCTCGTGGTGCGAGCCGCGGCGCTCGCCTTGGTCGCGAACCCGAAGTTCCACCGCAGCTGGCACGACGGCACCTTCGTGCTCCACAAGACCGCCCACGTCGGCATCGCGGTCGCGCTCGACGACGGTCTGATCGTTCCCGTCCTGCGCTCGGTCGAGCAGAAGAGCCTGCGCGAGATCGCGCGCGAGTCGCGCGACCTCGCCGAGCGCGCTCGGGCGGGCAAGCTGAAGCAGACGGAGATCGAAGGCGGGACCTTCACGGTCTCGAACCTCGGCATGTTCGGGATCCCGAGCTTCAGCGCCGTCGTGAATCTCCCCGAGCCCGGCATCCTCGCCGTCGGCGCGACCGTCAAGCGCGCGGTCGTCAGGGACGACGCTGTCCAGATCCGGCCGATCATGACGGTCACGCTGTCGGTCGACCACCGCGCCACGTCGGGAGCGGAAGGCGCTCGCCTGCTGGCATCGATCCAGCGTTTCCTCGAGCAACCCGTGTTGCTCCTCGCATAGGAGTAGATTCGGACCGATGCAGCTCGTCGACCTCATGGCGACCGACGTGCTCACGGTGTCGCCCGACACGACGATCGCCGACGCTGCCCGGCGCATGATCGCGCGCGAGACCGGCGCCGCCGTCGTGATCGAGAGCGACGACCTCGTCGGCCTCATCTCGGAGCGCGACCTCATGCGCGCGATACCCGACGCGTGCAGCCCCGAGACGCCCGTGTCCGAACGCATGAGCCGACAGGTGATGACCGCAGCGCCGGACACGAGCATCCCCGAGGCCATGGCGATCATGATCGAGGGTCGCTTCCGCCACCTTCCCGTCGTCGACGGCGGCCGCGTGCTAGGAATGGTCTCGATGCGCGACCTGATGTCGTGGACATCGCTGCGCCTCCGCCTCGGCCCGCTCGGAGACGACGACGAGATCGACAGCGCCGAGCTTCTGGCGACGATCCATCGCATGCGCACCGGCGCCGCCTGAAGCTTCGTCGAAGCTGCTGTCCCCTTCCGCCGCCCCCGCTCGTCGCCTCTGTGAGAGACCACGCAGACGAGAGGAGAAATGTCATGCGCGTATTCGTTGCCGGAGCGAGCGGTGCGATCGGTCGTCGTCTCGTTCCGCAGCTCATCGAGGCCGGGCACGACGTGGTCGGCACCTACACCACGCCGTCGAGCGCGGAACTCGTGCGAAGGCTGGGTGCGACGCCGGTCGAGCTCGATCTGCTCGATGCAGGCGCGGTGCGAAAGGCAGTGCTCGCGAGCGAGCCGGAGGCGATCGTCCACCAGGCGACCGCGCTCGCGAACGTGAAGTTCTCGCGGAACATGGACAAGGTGGCCGCCAGGACGAGCGAGCTGCGGACGAAGGGGACGGACGCGCTGCTCGCCGGTGCGCGGGAGGCCGGCGTGCGCCGGTTCGTCGCGCAGAGCGTCGCCGTGTTCGGCCGGTACGCCCGCGAGGGCGGGCCCGTCAAGACCGAGGACGACCCGCTCGACCCCTCGCCGCCGGCGCACTTCCGCAAGAGCGCCGTCGCGATGGCGTACCTCGAGCAGGCAGTCACCGACTTCGGCGGGATCGCGCTTCGCTACGGCGCCTTCTACGGCGCCGCCAACGACGGCACGATCGAGCCGGTGCGCAAGCGGCAGTTCCCGATCGTCGGCGACGGTGGCGGCGTCTGGTCGTGGATCCACCTCGACGACGCCGCCTCGGCGACCGTCCTTGCGCTGGATCACGACGGCCCGGCGATCTTCAACGTCGTCGACGACGATCCGGCGCCGGTGCGGGAATGGCTTCCCGTGCTCGCCGACGCCCTCGGGGCGAAGCCGCCGCGGCACGTTCCCACGTGGCTTGCGCGGCTGCTCGCAGGTGAGGTCGTGACCATGATGTCGACGCGGGCTCGGGGGGCGTCGAACGT